>JAXDQN010000139.1:0-2848 GCA_034667865.1 Gammaproteobacteria bacterium | reverse complement strand
TAAAGGCTCGATTCCTTCTTCGCGCCGGTGGTGTACTCATCTTGGACCACGTTCATGGCAAGAAATCCAAGCCGCGGAAAGCGCTCGAACGCCTTCACTGCCGCATGATCCCAGCCCCGCGACAAGGCCAGGATGTCGTCGTCCATGTCGACCAGGTATTTGAAACGCGCATGCAGGAATCCGAGCGCGTAGGCATTTGTGCCGAAATTGCGATCGAGCCGGAAGTGGCGCACCCGTTCGGGATGCTGCTTTTGCAAGGCCTGGCATAGCTCGTCGGTGCCATCTTCGCTGGCATTGTCCATGATGAACAGTTCGAACGGCAGCTGCGTGTTCGATAGCACCGCATCGACGGCGCAGGCCAGGAACTCCTTGCGATTGCGCGTCGCCACCACCAGCGTGAAGCCCTCCGCGGCGACGCTGCCGGACTTAAGCTTCTGCCTGGCAAATTGCCAGTGGTAGGACAGACGGGGAATGGCATTGTTTTGCGGCAACAGTTCGTGCAGCGCCGCGCGCAAGGATTGGAGTCTCAACGACATCTTATTTTGGTTCCAGGCGGAAAATGATAACCCATTCCACAACCTCGCTTAGGCGCTAATATGGAAACGTGAGTCAAACCCGTGCACGAATCGTGATCATCGGCGCCGGCTTCGGCGGTCTGGAGACTGCCCGCGCGCTCGTCAAAAGCGAGGTCGACATCACCCTGATCGATCGGCGCAACTTTCACTTGTTTCAACCCCTGCTCTACCAAGTCGCTACCGCGGCGTTGTCGCCGGGAGACATCGCTTGGCCGACCCGTTCGATCTTCAGGGACTTCAAGAATGTGAATGTCTTGATGGCCGACATCAGCGGCGTGGACACAGTTACTCGCACGGTCACCGACGGCACTGCGGTGATTCCTTACGACTTCTTGGTCGTTGCCACGGGCGCCGCGCATTCCTATTTCGGGCACGACCAATGGGCGCAGTTCGCACCCGCGCTCAAGACCATCGACGATGCATTGAAAATCCGCGAACGGCTGTTGTTGGCTTTCGAACGGGCCGAACTGTCGACCGATCCTGAAGGGCGGCGCAGCTGCATGACCACGGTCATCGTCGGGGGCGGCGCCACCGGCGTGGAAATGGCCGGCGCGATCGCCGAACTCGCCCATCGCACCTTGCGCGGAGAATTTCGGCAGATAACGCCCGAGGAAACCCGCCTGGTGCTGATCGAAGCCGGCCCGCGCATCCTGCCGACATTTCCCGAACACATGTCTGAGATTGCCCGCCGCTCGTTGCGATCCATGGGAGTGGAAGTGCGCACCGGCGCGTCGGTAACCGACTGCAATGCGCATGGCGTCACGCTGTCGGACGGCGATCACATCGACGCCGCCACGGTGATCTGGGCCGCTGGCGTGGCGGCGTCCCCGGCAGGCGCGTGGCTCGATGCTGCGCGCGACCGCGCAGGCCGGGTCGAAGTGACTGCCAATCTGTCGGTCAAGGGCTTTCCGGAGATTTTCGTCATCGGCGATACGGCCACGGTGCTCAGCAAAAGCGGCCGGCCGGTGCCGGGCGTGGCGCCCGCCGCCAAACAAATGGGTCAGTACGTGGGCAAGCTTCTCGCTGCGAAAATCATCGGCAAGGAAATTGCGGCGCCATTCGTGTATCGGAATTTAGGCGATCTGGCCGCCGTGGGGCGCAAATCTGCTTTGGTCTCCCTGGGCCGATTCGAACTCAGCGGCTTTCTGGGCTGGCTGTTCTGGTGCGTCGCGCACATCTGGTTTCTGATCGGCTTTCGCAGCCGCGTGGTCGTCACGTTCAGCTGGATTTGGAGCTACGTGACATCCAAGCGCAGCGCGCGGCTGATCTCCGATCGGGACGATCCTATTTCGAAATCTTGAGCGTCTGCATGCGCTGGGTATCGCCGACCGCACGGCGCAGCTCGCTTTCACGCTGCAACTGCGGCAGGCCGCGCTTCGGATTCAAGATGATCCAACGCCACTCATTGAGCTGATGCTTGAGCAAGGGCAGCAGCGAGCGCTGCGAGCCCGCCACGTCCTGACGGCGCGAAGGCAACGTCGAGCAGTACAAATCGAAGTACTGCGTATAGAGCTGCTCGTAGTGCGCCATCGGATCGATGAAGGTGTCGTCGAGGATGAGCTCGGCGCCGACGTGATGAGCGCACATCAGGCTGCATGCCTTGCGCAAATAGATGGCGTGCTCCGCGACCAGAGCTTCTTCGAACACCCGCGTCGGATAAAAGTGCGTGATGATGCGGCGACGTTCCTCGCCGCGCGCATTGTGCTTCTTTAAATATTCGAACAATGCTTTGCCGTGGATCAGCCGCAAAGCCATATGCCGCAATGCCGATGCCTGATTGCGCAGCGCTGAGAAGTCCGCAACTTGGCGCATCAAGCTGGAGTGATCGAGTTCCCAGGAATTCCAGGTCGCAGGCGTCGAGAGAATACGCTGTGCAATGTCGTGTTCCTTCACGTCCTCGCTGCGCAGCGCCGCTTGCACGCGTTCCGACGACACGTGCATGAGCCGAGCATGGCTGATCGCGCTGCGTTGCATCCGTGCCTCCTCCTGTGACGCGTGTTCGGTATGGGGGAATATGTAGAAGGCGGATTTTAAGTCAGATCACCGCTTATGTTGACCCGTCGCAGATGAGCGACGTCGGACAGTTGAAAGCTTTTCACGTGTAGAACGCTTTCGCGTCGAGTTTTGTAGGACAGGCGTTAACATATGTGAAGCAACGCACACTTTGTGCACGCCGTAGGCCAACGGTGCTGCAATTTGCAGCGCGGCCCGTGCAAATATATTTAAGCGGCCACCGGCGGCGCCATGTGCACGCGATTGCGGCCCGCGTGCTT
>JAXDQN010000138.1:0-3301 GCA_034667865.1 Gammaproteobacteria bacterium | reverse complement strand
ACGGGGCCCTTGCGTATGTACTCGCGCGCGCCCGCCAAATTTCGCACGCCTTTATCGCCGATGAAGCGCAAAAAGTCGGCCTCATTCAATAGTTCCAGTATGAAGGGCGCATCATCCGGATTGAGTTCGCGCAGGATCAGGCGCGGCGAGTTGATGGCGGTCACGAAGCGCCGTTTCGCCGCGGCGCGAGTCCAAAGACCTGCGCCAACAGCGCATACGAATGGCGCCGTGCTTGCGGATCGAAGGTCCAGGTATTGACGACCATTTCCTCGAGATCCAGCCGCTTGCCCAGCGCATTGAGCTTGTCCGCCACCTGATCCGCAGTGCCTACCAAAGCAGCGGCCCGCAGCTTGTCGATCATGATGCGTTCGGCATCGCTGTACGGGTAGGCAGCGGCGTCCTCGGGCGAGGCTAACGGCAGGCGCAGGCCCTTCTCGAAGCCACTACGCCAATACTCGCGGGTCATCAACAGGCGCCGTGCTTCACTTTCGGTATCGGCGGCCAACGCCCACACGCAAATTGTCGCCAGCGGTTCAGGGTGCAAAGCCGACGGGCGATAGTTTCGGCGGTACAGATCCAGCGCCTCATCGACTCCCGCGCCTTCGCTGAAAAAATAGGCGAACGCATACGGCAGGCCAAAATGCGCGGCCAATTGCGCGCCGGAGTTGGAGCTGCCCAAAATCTCTCGGCCACCTTCAGTGCCGAATAGTGCGGCAACATGATGCCGGCGCTGCCGATGCGAATCCCGCGGGTAGTCGCGGCGATCGCCGCCATGAGAATTTCCGGCGCAGTTCCCACAATGCTGGAACTGTTGTGGTGCTCCGAGACCCAGTAGCGCTCGTAGCCCAACTCGTCGCAGAGCTGTGCGAGCGCGATGGATGCACGAATTGCAGAATCTTGCGGGCTGCCGGCCGAATGAGGCGACTGATCGAGAACGGACCACTTCATCTGCAGCGATCCGGACTAGGCTTCCCGCGCGGCGAGCATGCTCGCCAATTCCCGCCCATCCGCATCGTCCGTATGGCGCAGACCCTGGATCAGCCCCTCGCGGTCGGCCGCGGTCCTGTTTTGGCCCAATTTCCATTTGCCGCTCAGGCTCGTAATCGACAGCTCGAAGCCGACAATCAAGCTCAGCATTTTTTCGATGTAGGGCGCGGGAGCATCGCCGATCTTCCACGGCTGCGCGCGCGTGGCTTCATGCTCATCGGTGAGAGCGGAGACAAATTCCCGCAGCCACTGCGCATCGTGAATGAAGCGCAACGTGCCGCGTGCATGCACCACCACATAGTTCCAAGTGGGAACCACTTCACCGGTGATTTGCTTGGACGGATACAGCGAAGGAGAAATGTACGACTGCGGGCCTTGGAAGATGGCCAACGCCTCGATATCGCTGCGGTACTCCTTCCACAGGGGATTTGCCCTGGCAATGTGTCCGCGCAGCATGCCGGGTGCAGGCTCAGCGATTATTCGCAGCGGCAAGTGATTGGCGACCAAGCCAGAGTCGTTCACGGCCACCAAGGTTGCCAGCGGATGCTCGCGCATCAGCGCGTGCAGTACGTCAGTGCGTGTTTCGCTGAAATGCGCCGGGAGATACAAAGTCTACCTATGGTACTGGGAGCCGAGGCGCTTTTCGACCTCCGCTTCGGCGGCCAGCCAGTCCTCAATCTCGTGTCCGGGTTCGAAGCCGCGGCGCTGCGCGCGAAAGTACGCTATCTCGGCAATCATTTCTTGGCGCGACGGCGTGCCGCGCGCCGGTTTGGCGAACCTTAGCGGGTCGAAGGCGGCCGGTCTATTGGTGGGCATCGACGCTGTAAAAATCATCCATTGACTTCTCTCCAGCTATCCGAATATCGACGCGCGACTGTAGGAATTATCGCGTAAGCATTGCACGCATTATCTTATACGGCGCGTTACGCCGCCGTGAAAACATGAGTTAATGGATCATCGCTGGGGCGAAAGAATACAGGTCGACTTTCCGGTCCGACTCATGGCACATCCTTTCGCCAAACGAGACGGCCGACTGACCGATCTGAGCGTGAGTGGCGCGTACATCAAGACCTCCGTGTTCATTCGACCCCGCACCCGGCTTGAAGTCACATTGTTGGCAACCCCGTGGGCGCGGCACGAGGCAGCAGTGGTGCAGGCCTATGTGACGCGGCGGTACCACGAAGGCGTGGGTATCGAGTGGTGCGAATTTGCACCCGCAGCTGTCGGCTCGCTGCTGCGCACCGTCGCTCGACGCCCCTATGCGTTTGACCGCCGAGCCTCGCCGCGAGCATCGATTACGATTGCCCGCATCTCCGGCAGCCTGCTGAAACACCCCACGAAGTAGCGGCCAGCCACAAATTGCCCTAAATATCTCTATTTGTATACATTTAGAGCCTTTTAAGGTATTTATGATCCATGGTTCCGCACTCCCTTTATTCGCTCGAAGATGTCGCCTCGCGGCTCGGACTGAACGTCCGGACGGTGCGTGGCTATGTGCGCTCGGGACGCTTGAAAGCGGTCAAGATCGGCAAGCAGTACCGGGTGAGCCGCGAGAGCTTGGAAGCTTTGACCGGAAATACCGAGTCGTTCCGAAGCCCACAAGCCCAGTCGCGCCAACGAAAGGTCGATGTATCCAGCGTCATCGAGATCAGCGCGGCAAGCCCCGAACTCGCCAGCCGCCTGTCGACTCTTTTGATTGGCGCCGCTGGCAGCAATCGTGCCGCGGATGCGCCGCTGCGCGTAGAGACCATTCACGACCCCGTGCGCGGCACCGTTAAGGTAGTCGTCATCGGCGATCTGACATCCGCAACCGAGCTGTTCAAACTCGTCCAGATGGTCCTCGAGCAGTAGTCATGGAAGGGATATATAAATCGGCCCAAGGGCGCCGATTGATCGAGGACCGGTATCGGGAGTTTCTCGACCAGTGGCCCACGCCCAACCAGCAAATGCATGTGGAACAGCGGACCGCACGAGATTTATATGGACTTCATGGCGTTGGTGCAAAAGTCATTTAGGCCCCGCAGGGACACGCTACCCATTTTCAGCGACACTTCGCTGCAACAACTGACTATGCCCATATTGACCGTCATCGGCGGCAAAGACGCGATCTTGGATTCCGCGGACACGCGGCGGCGCTTGAGCACCATGCTCCCGCATGCGCAAGTTCTGTACTTGCCGAATGTGGGACACGGAATATTAGGCGAGCGAGCGGCAATTTCTCATTTTTTACGCGGTGATGCTGCCGTTTGACAGGTAGGCAGTTTCGCGCCGATGATTTGTGTCTTCTCGATGAGGATCCATCATGTGCAGAAGC
>JAXDQN010000137.1:0-5239 GCA_034667865.1 Gammaproteobacteria bacterium | reverse complement strand
GGTGACATGCTCGGCCAACGCAGAGTGCACGATCTGCGTGTTGCGCGTCAGCAATGTCTCGACCACCGAGATGCCAATGCTGCTGCCGATATTGCGCGACAGATTGAAGATCGCGGTGCCTTCGTTGCGAAGCGTCGCCGACAGTGTGGCGAACGTCGCGGTCGCGAGCGGCACATAGACGAAACCGGTGCCCAAACCTTGCGCGATGCCGGACCACACCACGGTGCTCGAGTCCATTTGCAAATTAAAGTGAGTCATTTGCCAGCAGGAAAATGCGGTGAGGCCGAATCCCACAGCCATCACCAAGCGGAAGTCGACCTTGCCGACCAAGCGGCCAACGGCGAACATCGCAATCAACGTGCCTATGCCGCGCGGCGCGGTCACCAAGCCGGTGGTCACCACGGGATAGTCGAGCAGGTCCTGCAATAGCGGCGGCAGCAAGGCGAGCGTCGCGAATAGAACCACGCCGACGACGAATATGAACAGGTTGCCGGTGACGAAATTGCGGTCCTTGAATAATGCGGGACTGACAAAGCGCGCGCCCGTGGTCGTCAGCATGTGCACGACGAACAAATACAAAGCGACGGCGCCGATGGTGCCCTCGATCCAGATTTCCGTCGAGCTGAACCAGTCTTTGAGCTGGCCGCGGTCGAGCATCAGCTGCAGCGAGCCGATGCCGATGCTCAAGGCTGCGAAGCCAAAGAAATCAAACCGCGTTTTTCGAATCACGGTCTCGGGGACGGCCGATAGAATCCCCAGGAAGGCGAGAATGCCGAAGGGCACGTTGATGTAGAACACCCAACGCCAGTTGTAGTTTTCCGTGAGCCAACCGCCGAGCGCAGGTCCTAAGATCGGTCCGATGATCACGCCCATGCCCCAGATGGCCATGGCCCGCCCATGACGCTCGGGTGGATTGATGTCCAGCAGCACAGCTTGGGACATCGGAACCAGCGCGGCTCCGCACAATCCCTGCAACAGGCGCGCCGCCACGATTTGCGGCAGCGACTGCGCCAGCCCGCACAGCATCGAGGCGATCGTGAAGCCGACCACCGACGCCAGGAATACACGCTTGCGTCCGACCTGGCTGGAAAGCCAACCGCTCAACGGCGTCATGATGGCAGTGGCGATGATGTAAGAGGTCAGCACCCACGCCATCTGGTCCTGGGTGGCCGACAATGAGCCCTGAATGCGCGGCAGCGCCACGTTGGCAATGGTGTTGTCGAGCGCCTGCATGATGGAGGCGAGCATGACCGACACCGTGATGAGCGCGCGGCGCGGTCCACCTAAGTGCAGCGGATCATGCGCGGCATCACTCAATGCGCAGCTCCGGCCGAGGCGGACCGCGTCTGCTCCCGGCTGCTCGATTCGGTATCGACCTTGACGTCGGCGCTCAATCCGGCCTGCAGCAACATTGCGGCGTCCGCATCAGTGATGTGCAAGCGCACCGGCACGCGCTGCACGACCTTGACCCAGTTACCCGTGGCGTTTTCTGGAGGCAGCAGTGAGAACTGTGATCCGGTGCCGGGGCTCAAGCTCACCACCTGCGCGGTAAAGCGCTTGCCCGGGAAGCGGTCGATTCTGACCGTGGCGGTTTGCCCCGGCTGCATATGCGCCAACTGCACTTCTTTGAAGTTGGCTTCGATCCAGGTGTCGCGAGTCGCCACCAGCGCGAACGCCGGCGCCGAGGCGGCGATGTAGTCGCCCACCTGCAACTGCTCGACGCGGGTGACCACGCCGTCGATCGGCGCGGTGATCACGGTGTAGGAAAGATTGAGCTGCGCGCGGTCCAGGGTCGCCTGAGCCTCTTGGACCAGCGGATGCTTATCCGGGGCAATATCCGGATTGCCTCCCAAGTTGGCGAGCGCGACGCCGATCTGTTGTTGAACGTTGGCAACTTCCTGGCGTGCTGCGTCGAGTGCGTGCGAGGCCTGATCGAACTGTGTGCGCGAGGAGATGCCTGAGGCCACGAGTCGCGACTGCCGATCGAATTGGGTTTGCGCGAACGCGTGGGTGTCGCGCGCGGCGCGCAGCTCAACTTGGCGCTGCTTGTAGGTGGACTTGAGCGATTCGACCTGCAGCCGGGTCGATGCCAGGCGCGCACTCGCGTCGTTGACGGCAATGCGAAACGGCGCATCGTCGAGCTTGAACAGCGTCGCGCCACGTTCGATGACTTCATTGTCGCGCACGTCGACTTCGATCACACGTCCCGGCACGTTCGAACTGATCGATACCGTCGCGGCGCGGGTATAAGCATCGTCGGTGCTTTGGTAGCGACCGCCGGTGATGTAGAAGTAGGCGGCGCCGGCGATCACGACGATGGGCGCAAGAATCATCAGCGGCCAACGCAGGCGTTGCAGACGCGTTTTCTCAGGCAGGGTGGTTTCCATCAAGACAATCCTCGGTAAATGGTCACTCGGGGGTGCGAGTACGGGCAGTTTTCTTGCGCGGAGCTGCGTCGACCGGCTCCGTTAACGGTTCAAGAGAGGCGATGTTGTGGCGTACTTTTTCGAGACCCGCCATCAGCAGATTGACTTCTTGCTGAGCGAAGCCGGCGAATGCCTCATCGTGGGTGGCGCTCGCAATGCGATCGATGGCTTCCAACAACGGCTTGCTGCTGGGCTTGAGGTACAGGCGCCGCGCGCGACGATCGTTGGGGTGTGCGCGCCGTTCGACCCAGCCATCCAATTCCATCCGGTCCAGAATGCGAACCATGCTCATCGGGTCGATCTCGGCAGAGCCCGCCAATTCGACCTGGCTAATCCCTTGGCAGCGCGACAGGTACACCAACGCTTTGCATTGCGGCAGCGTCAGTCCCAATTCGCGCGCTCTTTCCTCGAAGCGCTGCACGTACAGCTTGGACGTGGCGTTCAGCACGTACCAAAACGTAGGCGGGGTGTGGATGGCTGCCGAGACCTTGGGATGGCTCATAGGTCACAATCATATAATATTATTGCATATAATATCAACTGTTATTATGTGCCGCATTCGGCAGTTTGAGCGAACCGTTTTAGTGGTTTTTGGCTGCGTGCAGATGCGGCGAATAGCGCACCACCAGCCGCGTAATCAGCGGCGATAGGCCGATGACGAACAGCAGCCGAACGGATTGCAGCGCCATTACGAACGGTACATCGACCCCAGGTGCGGAAGCCGAGATGATGGCCACCGTGTCGAGGCCACCGGGGCTGGTGGCGAGATAGGCAGTGAGGGCATCGACGTGGGCCACGCGCATCAAGCACCAGGCCAGTCCTCCGCAGAACCCAATGAGAGAGAGCGTGGCAGCGGCTATCACCGGCACGGCACGGCCCGCGTGGATCAAGGCATCGCGGCTGAAACCCAGCCCGATATGCCAGCCAAGCAGTGCATACGCCGCGGCCAGCAGCCATCGCGGCAAATCGATCACGAGCCAGCCAGCGGCGTGCAGCGCGGACAGCAACAGCATCGGCCCGAGGAGTGCCCAGGCCTGCAGGCGCAGTAGCCGTGCAGCTTGCTGGCCAACAGCGGCAATCAGCAGCACGGTGACAAGGTTGCGCCAGTGCACTGGCGCCAGCCAGGATGCGCTAGCGGCGTGAGCACCGGCGGTGCCCGCCCAGAAGCGCGCCACAAGCGCGGCGGCCAGCGCCACCAACAGAACCCTCGAGTACTGCATGAAGGCGATGAGGCGCGCGTCCCCGCCCTCGGCTTCGCCGAGCATCACCATGGCGCTCGCCGCGCCGGGCGACGTGCCATACACGGCCGAGGCGCCGGGGATGAGACCCGACCGGCTGATCAGCCAGCCCAGCGCGCCGGCGCCGAGCAAGGTGGTGAGCATGACGAGGCTGAACAGGGGTGCCTGGTGTCGAAAGGTCGAGATGATGGATGGCGTGATGCCAGCCGAAATCATTGCCCCAACGATGGCTTGTGCACCCAGGTACGGCCGAGTCGGTACGGCAAGGCGCAGACCGTTCACGCCAAACAGTATGCCGCCGATCATCGGACCCAGCAGTAAGGCAGCCGGCAAGCCGGCGGCGCTCCACTGCAGCGAGATCAGGGCCGACAGCGCCAGCAGGACCGCCCACTGCAGTGGTGCCGGCCACGAGGCGACTCGCCGCCAAGCGGCGGCGAGGCCTAAGTTGCTTGCCCTCATCGGAACGTGATTGCTTCCATTGTGGTGATGCGGGCGAGGCGGGGCAGGATGTGCTTGAAGCTGAAGGCATGCATCTCGGCGTTCAAGCCGCTGCACAAGTCCTCGAGGATCACCAACTCGTAACCATGTTCCGCCGCACTGCGCGCCGTGGATTCCACGCCCTGGTTCGTGGCGATCCCGCCCAGCACGATGCAGCGCACGCCGCGGCGACGCAGTTGCAGATCGAGCTCGGTGCCGTAGAAAGCGCCCCAGTGTCGCTTGGTGATGAGGAGGTCGGATGGCTGCAGCGGCTCCGGCAGGTCGTCCCAGCCGGGCGGCAAAGCAGAAAAGTTGGTCGGCTGATCCACCAGCTGCTGTGGCGCGTCGGCCAGGTCGGCTGAGAAGGACACACGCACGTTCACCACCGGCGAGCCGACGGCGCGGAAACGCTGCGCGAGCTGCATCGAACGCTCATAGATCACGGCGGCGGAGTGGGGCGCCACGGGCATGGCTAACACGCCTTTCTGCAGGTCGATCAGGACCAAGGCGGTGCTTTTTGGATTAAGCTGCATCGGAGACTCCATCAGATTGAAAGTTGCAAAAATCTTTAACATGAGGATATCCTCATGTAATGGATTATGAGGATAGGCTCATAAATGTCAAGTGAAGTTCAAATCACTGCCGGGCGCGTGCCGAAGCGCGCGCGCGGCAAACAGCGCGTGGCTGAGCTGCTCGAGGCGGCCGCGGCGGTGTTCGCGGAGAAGGGTTACGAGGCGGCGACGATGACCGAGATTGCGGCCCGCGCAGGCGCGCCGATCGGCTCGCTCTATCAGTTCTTTCCGGTCAAAGAGGCGCTGGCCGACACACTCGTGCAGCACTTCGCTGCGCTGATGGCTGCAGATCTTCAAGCGCTGCAGGCGCGCGCCGCCGGGATCGACATCAAGACACTGGTCGAAGGCCTATTCCAGTTGGTGCGCGGCCACCCGCGCGAGCGTGCTGCGGCGCTGCCACTCGCCGAGGCACGGATGGACGAGCGGACACGGCGCGCCACGTTCCGCCACATGCTGCGCAAGCACATCGCGGCGATCCTACGCGCGCGCGCGCCCGCGCTGTCCGCCGAGGCGGCGCGCGACATGG
>JAXDQN010000136.1:0-3335 GCA_034667865.1 Gammaproteobacteria bacterium | reverse complement strand
TGCCGCCTTCATGAATCGTGGCTGTCATCAAAGGGCGGTAGACCAGCTTTCTTCTCGCGCTTGGGTCCATGCGTGCCGCCTTCCTTGAAGTCGTCCACCTGTAGCCGGTAGCGTTCCAGGAGCTTGTAGAAGTCCGTGCGGCTGCGCTTGGCAAGTCGAGCTGCCTTGGTCACGTTCCCGCCTGCCTGCTGCAGATTCGCGGCGAGAAAATCGCGCGAGAATTGGTCGCGCGCTTCATCGAAAGCCGGCATGCTCGGTGGCTGGGGTCCCAGAGACTGTTGAACGAACTCCTTGCTCATGAGATTGCCGTGAGAGAGGGCCACATGCTGCTTCACCAAATTGAAGAGCTGGCGTACGTTTCCAGGCCAGTCTGTGGTCGCCAACAGTTCGATTGCCTGCGGAGAGTAGATCTTCTTCTGGCCACCGACCTCCGTGGCTTGCTCCAGGAAATGCGACACCAATAGTGGGATGTCTTCTCGACGACGACCCAGCGGCGGAATCTCGATAGGCAGGATGTTGATCTGGTCGAACAAGTCGCGAAAAAAAGAACCGCTCTGAACCAAGGCTTGCAGGTCATGCGAGGTGGTGCAGATGAGGCGCGCATTCTTTCGGGCGGCGCTCGGATTTGCGTCCTGGGCATTTGAGGAGGGCAGGGAATATTGCGCGATCGCCCGGGCTAGCGCCACCTGAAGATCGAACGGCAATTCGCCGATCTCATCGAGCAGCAGTGTGCCGCCCTGCGCACGCTGCAACGCTGATTCCTGGGAATCGCTGCCGAGCAGTTCGACGTCCAGCAACTGACGCTGCCGATCTTTGCAGGCCAGCACCACAAAAGGCTGCTCGCGGCGTGGACTGGCCGCGTGGACGGCACGCGCCAGTAACTCCTTCCCGGTACCGTTCTCCCCGGTCAACAGCACCGGCACTTCGCAGCTCGCGGCTCGATTGGCAATGCTGAGCCGATCCTCCATGAGCTGGCTGCGCGACACGATATTCGCGCGCCAGTCGTTGTCGTTGGGGTCGAACGATGAGGCCGCGATCGCGCGTTGTACTTGCCCCAACAGCTCTTCTCGCTCAATTGGCTTGACCAGGTAGCCGAATGCGCCGCATTGGGTGGCCTCTACGGCCTCCGCGATCGTGCCGTGCCCCGTCAGTACGATCACCGATAACATCGGCCAGCGGCTCTTCAACTCCTTAAGGAATGGAATTCCCCCCATATCATCCAGGCGCAGATCCGTAACCACAAGATTCGGGCGGGAGCGAACGCATGTATCCAAGGCCGCCTGTGCGGTGCCGACTGATTGCACCTCGTAATTTGCGGCACCCAGGCGAGCGCCCATCAGGCGGCGCATGGCCTGATCGGCATCCACGACCAAAATTTTGGGTTTGCGGGTTGGCGCGGGCGCTGGTTCGCCAGTCGGGCGGCGGGGCTCCCGGTCCTTGGGCACGATCCCAGAGCCCAGCGAGGTCATCGGGGGCGTCAACTTCCTTTTCATCGAGCGTCCTTAGCCGGCGAACGAGTCATTGGACAGAATAATAGGAGCCCGACAACGCCGCTACCCGTGCGCAGTGCACGTAATCCGATCGCGATGTTGTGCCAATTTCCGAGAGGTTCAGTCAACTCTTCGGTGCAGGGGGAACGACGGAGCGCAAATGTAAATGCGTCGCTTTGGACCTTTTGCTGCCGCCAAGGAGAATTCCGGAGTCATACTGATCCGCTATCCCGTGTCGGCTCGATCCGCGTTGACCGCCGCCGTGCTCAAACTTCCCGAAAGCAACGGGGGACAATCTTTACAGCCGGTTACGAAGTGCTGATCTTAGGGCGCCTACCATGTGTTGCAGTCCTGGCAGACGGCAGCTCTATCAATCTAAAAAAATCCTTATAAATCAATAGGTGCGGGACAGAGCGTGGCGGGGTGCGAATCGAACCTTCAGACCGCGAACTATCCAACGCGCATGAGAATTTTCCCGAGCTGGAATCTCTCTAGGACTCCCCACATCCGATAGCGAGTATCCGCGCGGGCAAAAGTCTCGCTGGAGCATTAAAAATTCAGCAGCTAAGTCCATTCTGGTGACGAGCATGAGTCGATCACGACGACGGGAATTGAAGTTCGAAGGTCGTGATGCCCCCGACTTCGCTTCGCGCATGCGCGACACCTCCGTGAATCTCGACAATGGTCTTGACGATTGCAAGTCCTAGCCCGGTCGACGTTCCGGAATTGCTGCGTGCCTTGTCGCCTCGGTAGAATCGATTGAACACATTGGCAAGGTCAGAGGGCGCAATGCCCTCGCCGGGATTCTTTACCAGGATCGAGACGCCCTGGTCTGTCTGCGCGGCCGACATCGAGATGGTTTGCCCGCTTGGCGTGTAGCGCAACGCATTGGCGAGGACGTTGCTCACAGCCCGACGGAAGAGCTCACGCTCGGCGCGCAGCCGTGCGTGCCCGGATACCTGCACTTGGATGCCGTTTTCCGCGGAAATGCCTTCGAAGTACTCGGCAATGTGCTGCAGTTCCTCGCCGGCGTCGAATTCGGACCGATGCAGCGCAAATTGCGGGTTTTCGGCACGCGCCAGAAACAATACATTCTCGATCATACGGCTGACGCGATCGCATTCCTCGATGTTCGATGCCAGCAGGGCTTGGTACTCCGATGTCGATCGCGTGCGCGTCAGGGCCACCTCGGATGCGCCGCGCATATTGCCGATCGGCGTGCGCAGATCATGCGCTACATCGGCCGTGAACTGCCAAAGGCGGTCGAATCCGACCTGCAAGCGCTTCAGCATCGCATTGAGCGCCTGGGCGAGATCATGCAGTTCGAGCGGTGCGCCGCTGACTTCGATGCGCGAGTCCAAACGGTCGGCGGTAATCACGTGCGCGCTCGCGGCGATCGCTCGCAAGGGCACAAGCGCGCGCCTGATGACCAGGTAGCACAGAGCGATTGCGGCGAAAGCGGCCGCAGTCACCGTCGCCCAGATGACGTTGCGGTAGTTCGCGAGCAATGAAGCGCGATCGCTCATCGAGCGGGCGACGCTGATCTTCACGCTTGAGCCATCGTGTAAGGTCGCCATGCTGGCGACGCCCCGAACGGGGATCGTGCCTTCGGCGGTCCAGCGCTGAACCTGTCCGGTGACGACGCGCTCCGTTGCTTTGGTTGCGGGCAATGCAATGATCCGAATATGCGGCGGATCGTAATCGATCAAACCTGCGCCATCGGCCGCTTCGATACGCATCGCCAACGCGGGGTCGCCGAGCACGAGGCTGACCAGGCGTTCCTGATGCCCACGAATGCCGGCGGTCGTCTCGAGCTCGGCGGCGAGACGGCGCAGGTGCCGGGTC
>JAXDQN010000135.1:0-4934 GCA_034667865.1 Gammaproteobacteria bacterium | reverse complement strand
CGGTCATTCAAGGGTCGTTGGTGCCGGGCTACTTTGGTCTGGTGTTCGTCCAGATAGTTGGCTCGGGTTACTGGTCAGCACCGGTGCGAACCGCGACGCATTGGATCTGGTTGCCTCTCGTCATCTTCTGTTTTGGCATAGGTCATGTGGCAATGGTGCGATATCTGCGCGGCGGCATTCGTCCGGCGGCGGACCAGAGTGCTTTTTCCGGAGGCTAGCCCGAGGTCATGGCGTCCAGAATCGTCTATTCCACCGGTATCGGCAGCTTGTGCCCCAATTGCCGGCGCGCGGTGCGCGAGTGCGTATGTCCCAAGGGTGTTCCGGGTGCAGCCAAGGTGGGGCCGATACGGGTGGGCCGCGAGACTCAGGGACGGGCGGGAAAAGGCGTGACGACTATCGTCGGTCTGCCGTTGGCGTCGGCCGATATTGATGCGCTGGCGACAAAGTTAAAGAGGCGCTGTGGATCGGGCGGCACGGTTCGCGACGGCGTCATCGAGATTCAAGGCGATCATCGGGACACCATTGTGGCGGAATTGCTCAAGCTGGGGTGGCCCGCAAAGAAATCCGGCGGATAGCGTGCGCGCTGATATATGAGATCACTTGTCTTCATGTCGTGATTTCTCTTCTGTATCATGCCGCCATCGCGATAAGAGCTGTCTGGAGAGAGTCCTTTTAATAGGACCGCCGAAGGCGCAACCGCCCGGAAACGCTCAGGCACATGAACGGCAGACTCTGGCGATCTCTGGAGAGCGATCATCGCTAAATGATCCACCGAAGGGGAGCAGCGCTCACTCGAGCGCGCGATCTCTCAGGTCTGAAGGACAGAGGGGCTGAGCACGAAAGTGCTTGGATTCCTATGTTCGTTCGACGTGAGGTTTCGATGGGCCGGAAAACTCCTCTTTACGATGCGCATGTGCAACAAGGCGCGAAAATCGTCGACTTCGGCGGTTGGGATATGCCGCTGCATTACGGCTCGCAACTCGAAGAACACCATGCGGTGCGGCGTGATGCCGGCATGTTCGATGTGTCGCACATGGCCATCGTCGATGTCCGCGGCGGCAAGGTGCGCGAATTCTTGCGTTATCTATTGGCGAACGACGTGGCGCGCTTGAAAAGTGTCGGCAAAGCGTTGTACTCCTGCATGTTGTTGCCCAATGGCGGTGTGATCGACGATTTGATCGTCTACTACATGTCGGATACCTGGTACCGACTGGTGGTCAACGCCGGCACGCGCGACAAGGACCTGGATTGGATCCGCCAACATGCCGTGGAATACGGTCTCGAGGTGATCGAGCGCCAAGAGCTGGCCATGATCGCCGTCCAAGGCCCGGGCGCGCGCGCGAAGGCCGTGCAGCTCTTGGCTGAACCCCAGCGTCAGGCCGCGTTGGCATTGGGAGCCTTTTTCGGCGCAGCATTCGGCACCTGGTTCGTGGCGCGCACCGGCTACACGGGGGAAGACGGTTTCGAAATGATGATTCCCGCCACCGACGTGGTCGATGCTTGGAATCAATTGGTCGCCTTGGGCGTCAAACCTGCGGGGCTGGGGGCAAGGGATACGCTGCGCCTCGAGGCCGGCATGAATCTGTACGGCAACGACATGGACGAGACGCGTCATCCATTGGAGTCGGGTCTTGCCTGGACCGTGGCCTTCGAGCCCGCGCAGCGCAACTTCATTGGCCGCGCCGCCCTGGAGCGCGCGGCGCTCGAGGGGAGTGCCGAACTCATCGGGCTGCTGCTGGAAGAGCGCGGCGTGTTGCGCAGTCATCAAAAAGTCGTGAGCAGCGCCAACCCCGCGTCCGAATCCGGCGAGGTCACCAGCGGAACTTTTTCGCCCACCCTGAATCGTTCCATTGCTCTGGCAAGAGTACCCAAGAATTTCGATAAGACCGTGCAAGTGGAAATCCGCGGCAAGTTGCACGCGGCGCGCGTGGTCAAACCGCCGTTCGTGCGTCATGGCAAGACATTGATCGATCTATAGCAGGAGCCCTTCGATGGATAACATTCCGAGTGAATTGCGCTACACCAAGAGTCATGAATGGGTGCGCGAAGTGCAGAGCGGTGCGGTGGAAATTGGCATCACTGAGCATGCGCAGAGCGCGCTCGGCGATTTGGTGTTCGTCGAGGTGCCCGACGTGGGCCGCGCGCTGAAGGCCGGCGAAGCCTGTGCCGTGGTCGAATCGGTCAAGGCCGCATCGGATGTCTATAGCCCGATCGGCGGCAAAGTAACCGCCAACAACGCTGCGCTGGCGACCCAACCGGAGCTGCTGAACCAGGACCCCTATGGCGCCGGATGGCTGTTCCGCCTCGAAGCCGGGCCGGGCGCCGATGTGTCCAAGCTCATGAATGCGGGTTCGTACGCCGCGTTTCTGGCCGAAGAAGCCAAGTAGGGGAGCGCGATGGCATTCATTCCGCATACCCCCGAAGACATCGCCGGCATGCTGAAGGTGATCGGCGCTCGCTCAATCGATGACTTGTTCGACGAGATCCCCGCGCAACTGCGCGCCGGGACGCTGGCGCTGCCGGCGCCGCTGTCGGAGATGGAAGTCGGCCGGCTGATGTCGCAACGGGCGGCGCTCGACGGCAGGCCGCTGAATTTCATTGGCGCGGGCGCCTATGAGCACCATATTCCCGCGCCGGTTTGGGCCATTACCACGCGCGGCGAATTTTACTCCGCGTACACGCCCTATCAGGCCGAAGCCAGCCAGGGCACGCTGCAGTTGATCTACGAATATCAATCCATGATGTGCGCATTGACCGGCATGGAAGTGTCGAACGCATCGTTGTACGACGGTGCGTCGGCCTTGGCCGAGGCCTGTCTCATGGCGGTGCGCGCCAATCGCAACTCCACCTCGCGGCGCATTTTGATGCCGCGAGCGGTGAACACCGTTTACGCGCAGGTGGCTGCCGCCATTGCGGGCAACCAGGACATCGGATTTCAAAGCGTCGACTACGACCGTGCGGCGGGGCGCACCCTGCTGGAAGCGTTGGCAGCGTTCAGCGGCCAGGACTTCACGGCGCTGGTGCTGCAGCAGCCGAATTTCTTCGGCGGCTTGGAAGAAGTGGACGCGCTCACCGATTGGGCCCACCAAAACAACGTCATGGTCATTGCCGTGGTCAACCCCACGTCGCTGGCATTGCTGAAGGCTCCGGGCGAGTGGGGCTCCAGCGTCGATGGCAAACAGGGCGCGGACATTGTCTGCGGAGAAGGTCAGGCGCTGGGCGTGCCGCTGGCCTCCGGCGGCCCGTATTTCGGATTCATGGCCACGCGCATGCAGTACGTGCGGCAAATGCCCGGACGCATCGTCGGCAGGACGCTGGACGCCGATGGGCGCCCCGGATTCAGCCTGACGCTGCAGGCTCGAGAACAGCACATCCGGCGCAGCAAGGCCACATCCAACATCTGCACCAATCAGGGTCTGATGGTGACTGCGGCGACCATCTACATGAGCCTATTGGGACCCCAGGGTCTGACCGCCGTCGCCCAGGTCAGCATGCAGCGCACCGCAGATCTGCTGGCGGCCGCGAGCAGAATCGCCGGTGTGAAGCGCGCCTTCAGCGGCGCGCATTTCCATGAGGCGGTGCTGTTGCTGGATCGTCCGGTGACCCAGGTGTTGGCAAGCATGGCGCACCAGGGAATCTTGGGCGGTCTGGATCTCAGCGACCGCTATCCGGAATTGGGGCATGCACTGCTGGTATGCGCCACCGAGACCAAGCTGGCCGCCGACATCGATGCCTACGTTGCCGCCTTGGGGAGCGCGATGATGGCATCGCGCGCCGCGGCCTGAAGGAGAACTCATGAGCACTGAATTGCAACCGCGCGAACCGCTGATATTCGAGTTGAGCAAACCGGGACGCGGAGCGGGCACCCAGTTTCCGCCGCCGGCCGCCGGCACCGCATCGATTCCTGCCCACTTGCGCCGCGCCACCCCGCCCGCGCTGCCGCAGGTGTCGGAACTGCAGGCGGTGCGCCATTACACCCGTCTGTCGCAGATGAATTTCTCCATCGACACGCATTTCTACCCGCTGGGTTCGTGCACGATGAAGTACAACCCGAAGGCGTGCAATACCTTCGCCATGCTGCCCGAGTTTCTGGGACGGCATCCTCTGGGGCCTGCGCCGCAGGGCTTTTTGGCATGCATGTACGAGCTGCAGGAAATGCTGCAAGAAATTACCGGCATGCAGGCGGTGAGCCTGACGCCGATGGCCGGCGCGCAGGGCGAATTCGCCGGCGTCGCCATGATCCGCGCCTACCATCGGGCGCGCAATGACGCTGCGCGTACCGAGATAATCGTGCCGCAAGCCGCGCATGGCACCAATCCGGCCACGGCCACCATGTGCGGATACACGGTGAAAGAGATTGCTTGCGACGCGGATGGCAACGTCGACATCGGCGCGCTCAAGGCGGCGGTAAGTCCGGCCACGGCGGCCATCATGCTGACCAATCCCTCGACTTTGGGTGTGTTCGAACAAAAGATCGTGGAGATCGCGCGCATCATTCACGACGCCGGCGGCCTCTTGTATTACGACGGCGCCAACTTGAATGCCATTCTCGGCAAGGTGCGGCCCGGCGACATGGGATTCGATGTGATTCACATGAATCTGCACAAGACTTTTTCGACGCCGCACGGCGGCGGCGGTCCCGGCTCTGGCGCGGTCGGTGTCGGCGCGCGCCTGCGGCCGTTCCTGCCATTGCCCGTGGTCGGAAAGGACGCTTCCGGCTACCGCTATTTGACCGAGCGCGATTTGCCGCAATCCATCGGCCGATTGTCGGGCTTCATGGGAAATGCCGGCGTCAATTTGCGCGCCTACATTTACATGCGTTTGCTGGGACGCGAGGGCATGGTGCGAGTGGCTGAATTTGCGACGCTCAACGCCAATTATCTATTGAAGCGCTTGCAAGCACTGGGCTTCGAGGCGGCGTATCCACAGCGGCG
>JAXDQN010000134.1:0-6421 GCA_034667865.1 Gammaproteobacteria bacterium | reverse complement strand
GTCAGGCGAAGAATCGTCAGGATCTCGGCAAGCTCATGGGGCGCAGCGGATCCGATTTCTATTCGAGCATCTTTAACCTGAGCATCGACGTAGACCTGAAAGACGTCAGCCGTTACGCGCTGTCCGTCAGTCAGGCGGGTCTCGGTCTGCCGGATCGCGACTACTATCTGCAATCGTCCTTCGCGCTGCAAAAAGCGGCCTACCAAAGCTACGTGGAGAAGCTGCTGTCTTTGCTTGGCTGGCCGGAGCCGCATGCCAACTCGGTGGCGGTGGTGGAATTTGAAGCGCGAATAGCCGAGGCGAGCTGGAGCAAGGAGCAACAGCGCGATCTGGAAAAAGTCTATAACCCGATGACTCTGCCGCAGCTCGAGCAGTTGGCGCCGCATTTTCCCTGGCAGCGTTTTTTTGCCGCCGCCGGTATCGGCAGTGGTGCGCGCTTGGTGGTCGGGGAGATCTCCGCATTCCCGCGCATCGCAACACTCTACGACTCGACACCGCTCCAGGTGTTGCAGGCTTGGCAGGCATTCTCGATTGCCGACAACGCGGCATTTTATTTATCGAAGCCGTTCGCCGATGCACGCTTTGAGTTGCGCAGCAAGGTTCTGTCGGGCCAACCCACGGAGCCCGAGCGCTGGAAACGCGCGGTCCGGGCTGTCGGCGGCGGCGACTGCAACGGCGATCGCGTCGATTGCTTCGGCAGTATGGGATTTGCCGTGGGCGAGTTATACACGGCGAAATACTTTCCGCTCGAATCGAAGGCCAAGATCGAGGCTCTGGTGGGCAATGTCAAGGCAGCCATGCGCGCGCGCATCGAACGGTTGGAATGGATGGGGCCTGCCACCAAGGTGGAAGCGTTGAAGAAACTCGATACCTATCAAATAAAAGTGGGTTACCCCGATCATCCGCGCGACTACTCAGCGCTGGTCATTCGAGCGGACGATTTGATCGGCAATGTGCGACGCACTGGCGCCAATGATTGGCGCTTTTACGTGGCGCGCATGAATGGTCCGGTGGACCGCAGCGACTGGTCGATGACGCCGCAGACCAACGATGCCTACAACGGTTCCCTGCGCGATATCGTATTTCCGGCCGGCATTTTGCAGCCCCCTGAATTCGATCCGGCGGCGGACCCTGCCGTCAACTATGGCGCCATCGGCGGGGTCATCGGTCACGAGTTGACCCACGGCTTCGATGACGAGGGCCGCAAGCTCGACTCGAAGGGACAGCTGCGCGACTGGTGGAGTACCGAGGACGCAGCTGCCTTCGAAGCGCGGGCGAAGCAGTTGAGTGCGCAGTATTCGAGTTATGCGCCCATCCCGGGCACGCACATCAACGGCGATCTGACTCTGGGCGAGAACATCGCGGACCTCGGCGGAGTCAATGTGGCGCTCGAGGCGTACCATCGCTCCCTCAATGGCCAAGCCGCGCCTGTCATCGACGGGTTCACGGGCGATCAGCGCGTGCTGCTGGGCTGGGCGCAGGCATGGCGGGGCAAAATGCGGGACGATGCCCTGCGACAGCAGGTGACCGCGGACCCGCATTCGCCACGGGGATTTCGCGTGATTGGGCCGACTCGCAATATTGACGAATGGTATGCGGCATTTGGCATCAAGCCGGGCGATGCATACTACTTGCCGCCGGAGCAGCGGGTTAAGATTTGGTGATGGATCGCCGGGCTACGCTAGCCTGGCTACGCTAGAAATCCTGCCATTCCTCGCCCGTGCTGACCACCGCCTTTTTTGGCGCAGGCGCTGCAGCGCTGGAAGCGGGCGGTCTCGGCTTGCCGCTCAAAGGCCTGTTGGGAGCGCGCCTTTCGGGCCTCGGAGCGGCCGCGGGTTTGGCCTGCATGCCATCGTCATCGACGCGATAACGAGCGATTAGGTGTGACAGATTGGTCGCCTGTTCCGACAGCGCCTGCGCCGCGGCCGAGGCCTGTTCGACCAATGCGGCATTCTGTTGTGTGACGTCATCCATGCGGGTGATCGCGATATTGACCTGCTCGATGCCTGAGGATTGCTCGCGGCTGGAACTGGCGATTTCCCCCATGACTTCGGTAACCTGCTTCACGCTGCCGACGATGTCGCCAAGCAGCTTGCCGGATTCGTCCACCAGTTTGGTGCCTTCGGCCACTTTCTCCACTGAATCGTGAATCAGGGCTTTAATTTCCTTCGCAGCCTCGGCACTGCGTGAAGCCAAATTTCTGACTTCGGATGCGACCACGGCAAATCCACGGCCCTGCTCGCCGGCCCGCGCCGCTTCGACCGCTGCATTTAGCGCCAACAAATTGGTTTGAAATGCGATTTCATCGATGACGCCGATAATGTCGGCGATGCGCTTCGAGGAAGCGTTGATTTCCGCCATGGCTACGACGGCGGCGTTGACGGTTACGCCCCCGTGCTCGGCTTGTTCGCGCGCGGCGGCGGCGAGTTTGGTCGCTTGGCCGGCGTTGTCGGCGTTGTTTTTGACCGTCGAGGTCATTTCTTCCATTGAGGACGCCGTTTCTTCCAGGCTGGAGGCTTGCTCCTCGGTTCGCTGGCTCAGATCGGCATTGCCCTTCGAGATTTCTTCCGCGCCTGAGCGCACTTCCGCAGCGGCCTTGCTCATGCTCCGCACCACCTCGGACATGTTTTCGAGCAGTCGGTTCGTGCCGCCGGCCAGAGTCTGAAAGAACCCCTCCTTGCCCTCGGCATCGATGCGAGCCGTCAAATCGCCGTCGATGGCCTTCGCCACGGTGGCTTGCACTTCTTCTTCCGTCGCCACCTCCTGGGTCCGATCCGTCCATTGCACCACCGTACCGACGCGCTGCGCATCGATGCTCACGGGGCTCGCCAGAATTCGCAGATGCGCCGCACCCAGCTTGACCTCGGCGCTTGCCATTGCGGTCAACGCGCCGAGTTGCTCCCGGCGCAGCAGGGGAATGGCCTGGAACAGGTCGAGCGTGCCGCCCAAGATGCCGGCCGGATCAAAGCCCGGGATGGCCTTGCGGATCTCGATCACCTGACCGCTCAGCGTGCTGAGCAGGGCTTCATTTACATAGATCACTTTGCCGTCTGCATCACTGAGCATGGTTCCCACAGAGACGCGATCCAGCGCCGAGCGAATCCGTTGATTTTCCGCGGCAGCGGCATATTCCGTTTGCGTGCGCTCGCGCAGCGCGGTTTGCATGCGCTCGATTCCCAGCAGGACCCGGCCGATTTCGTCGTTCGATCGAGCCTGCATTTTGCTGTCGTATTTACCGGTTTCGATCGCGCTCAATATGTCCAACGCATGATTCAGCGGGCGCTTGAATGCGCGCGTCAGGAGGTAGCACAGCAGGCAGGCGACCGCGATGGCGGCAATCCACAAACCGTGCACCATGGCGCGCGCGTTGCGGTACGAGGCGTCCAGCGCACCGACTTGTTGGTGAATCTGATCCTTGTGATAGTCGCCCAGTTTTTTCAACGCGGCGATCAATGCCAATTGAGCCGGGCGGGCCCGTTGCAGCAAGGTATCTCTGGCGCCCTTCATGTCGCCATCGTTGATCTGCTTCAGATACTCCTGATCGAATGGGATCAAGGTGCTGCGCGCATCCAGGGCATCTTTGAGCAGCGCTTTACCGTCGCTCGACTGGATGTGTTTTGACAGCGCATCGGCCAACTGGCCGCCGGCTTCGGCGAGGGCGCCGACTTTTTTGATCTCTCCCTGAATCTGCGCCTTATCGTCCATGATCAGCATGTTGCGTGTATGGCGCATCGATTCGGACAAATCGGCGGACCAATCGGTGGCGGCCTCGACGATGTTGAATTGGGGTCCTGTGATTTCGCTGACGGCGGTGCTAAAAATGGCCAGCCGATGCAGGCTCAGGCCAATGGCGATACCGAAGATCGCGATTACGCCGGCAAAGCAAATCAGCAGGCGTGCGCCGACGGAATTGCGGAAACTCATACTTATCTCCCGGGGATCCACTCAAAGGCCTCTGAAACTTATCGTCTCCGCTGCTCGATTCTTTAGTCGAATTAGCTTGAACTGAGCTGCGATATTAAGCGGTTAGCAGGGTTAGAACCCCGCCGCCGTACTTGGGCATTTGCAGCTGGAATTCGCGCCGCCGCGTGGCGGTACCCAGCAGGGCGGCGGCGGGCGCCGGCAGACTTTTGACCGGATAGATTTGATCGAGCCGCAAATGCGGAGATGTGTTGTCCATCACCAAGCGTGTGCAGATATTCATGATCTCGCGCACATTCTCGCTCATGACGCTGGTCAGCTCGCGCGACTTGGCGGCTTCCTTGGCCGCGTTGACGGGCAGCATCGAGAATGCCGCGCCGAAATTGGCCGCCAGGTTCACATCGGCCCCGCACAGCGCCACCGGCGCGCCGCTGTCGGCGATGAACACCCCGAACCAAGCACCGCCCGCCGGCGTCAGATCGAAGGCGCCGCCGAGCTTTACGTCGAGTCCGTCGAACAGCAGACCCAGGATTTGGTTGACCTTGGCAACATCCGGCAAGGGATAGGCGATTGACATGCTAGCGAATGTACGCGCTGAGGCTTTCTTTGAAGGACTCGGGCGTGAAGGGCTTGGAGATGAGAAATTTCGCGCCCGCGGCCAGCGCCTTGGTCCGCATATCCGCCGTTGCTTCAGTGGTGATGAATCCAAAGGTTACCTTTACGTTGTCGCTGCCGAGCGCCTCGAGCAGTTGCAGTCCGGTCATGTTCGGCATGTTCCAATCGGACAGCACCAAATCCGGTTTGGCCGTTTTGATGGCGGCCAACGCCTTGGCGCCGTCATCGGCATCGGAAATATCGTGCCCCTCAAAACCGGCCAAGCGGAGGGTCTTTTTGACGATCATCCGCATCGCGGCGGAATCGTCGACAATGAGAATCTTCATGCGCTGTGCTCCTTCACGTGTCGAGTTTGTCGGCATAACGGCCGATTTCTTGAGAATCGCTCTATGCACTGGCGTATACACCAGAGAAATGTGCGCGGGCCAGGGTCAGGATGCGTGCCGCGATTTCATTGAGCGGATGCAGCGCTTGGGCCGCGCCGATTTTCCATGCCGCACCGGGCATGCCCCAGACCACGCTCGAATTCTCATCCTGGGCAATCGTCGAGGCGCCGGCTTCAAGCATTTCCTTCATCCCCTCGGCGCCGTCGCGGCCCATACCCGTGAGCAACACGCCAACCGCATGATGGCCTGCAGTCTGCGCAACGGATCGAAACAGGACATCGACCGAGGGTCGATGCCGGTTTACCAGGGGTCCGGGATCCAACCGACAGCGGAAACCGCGGCCGGAGCGCTCGATCAGCAAGTGTTCATCGCCGGGAGCGATGTAGGCATGGCCCGGCAGTATCGCCTCGCCATCGCGCGCCTCGCACACGGTGAGCGGCGAGCAGGCATTCATTCGCGTCGCGAACGGGCCGCTGAACGCCTTGGGAATGTGCTGGGCAATGACTATTCCGGGGAGGTGCTCTGCGGACAGCTGCGCCAGCACCTCTTTGATGGCCTCCGTGCCTCCGGTTGAGGCGCCGATGGCGATGATGTGATCGCTCGATGAAGTTCCCTTGGGAATGGGCCGCTTCGGCAACACCACGCTGGCATCGTGGTTGGATTCGACCACCCTGGGGGCGAACTCCAACGCTGCCCGGACATTCACGGTCGCCGCCATCTTCACTTTGGCGATGAGTTCCTGGGCCAAGTGCTGCAGGCCATTGACGGTATCGGAGGCCGGTTTGGCCACGAAGTCGACCGCGCCCAACGCCAGTGCGTCGAGTGCGGTCTCGGCGCCGGCCTGCGTCAGCACGGAACACATGACCACCGGCATCGGCCGCAGCCGCATGAGATTTCGCAGGAACGACAGCCCATCCATGCGCGGCATTTCGACGTCGAGCGTCAGTACGTCCGGATTCAGCGATTTGATCTTATCGCGCGCGATGTAGGCGTCAGGCGCCGTACCGACCACTTCGATGTGGGAATCGGATCCGAGAATCTCGGTCAGCAGCTTGCGCATGAGAGCCGAGTCATCGATTATCAACACGCGTATTTTTTTGTCCATGGCGGCGATCGCTTCAGAACAGTTTCACGGACGTCGCTTCGATCTGCGTCCGGCTGGGTACACTATCGCGCTCGCGATCGAACACCGCCCGATTGACATTCGCGGTCAGGCGCTTGGCGCGAAGTTTGCCGCTCGCGGGGCTGTAGTAGACCTTGCGCGCGAATACATCGCCCAAATCCTCGGCGCTGATGACAAAGCCTTCGGCCTGCAAATAGTCGCGGATGAACGCGACATTGCCCGCGCCGACGTCCAGTGCAATGTCGAGCACCTTGCCGCCACCCATCAGCTTGAATTCCAAGTTGGCGCGCTGGCCGCCGATTTTAAGAATGTCGTTGATGAGCCGCTCCATCGCCACATTGCCGTAGCGGGTCGCGGAACTCACCATGTCGTCGCC
>JAXDQN010000133.1:0-3570 GCA_034667865.1 Gammaproteobacteria bacterium | reverse complement strand
GGCCGCTTTGCGCAACGAGTAGGTTGTTGCGGGCCACGTTGAACTGTGCGAACGACTCATCGAAGCTCTGCGCGCTGATGACCGCGGCAGCCTTCTGCTTCTGCGCGCGCTCAAAGATTGGCTTGGCATCGTCAAAGGCGGTCTGCGCAGATGCTACGGAGGCCTTTGCCTGTTGAAGTTGTGCGACGCTTTGCCCTTTGGCGGCCCGCCAAGTGGAATCGTCCAAGCGTGCGATGACGTCGCCGGCTTCGACTCGCTGACCTTCCTCGAGCATCACCTTGACGACCTTGCCGGTTACCTTGGATGCCACGGTCGCGCGACGACGGGCGACAACGTAGCCCGAGGCATCCAGCAGCGAAGTGCTCATGTCGGCAGCCCCACCAACGGGGGCGGCTTGCACCACGGAGGTGCGGATCAAAATGCCCGTGGGCCGTGTGATGTACCAAGCAGCGGCGCCTGCAACCACGACGATCGCTGCCGCCACGACCCACCATCTGCCGCGGCCCTCCGAGGAAGCCGGTTGACTGCGATCGATGCGCAGCTGATTCAGCAGGGCCGCTCGGTCCGCGCCGGCCGGTTGGTTTGGTGTTTCATTCATCGGCTTTCGGGCATTCTAGACGAATGCCTCGACGCTAGCGAAAAACGGCTGATATATGCTGAAGTCGCACGAGCCGCGTGGCATCATCGGGTCCACGATTAGAAAAAACGGCAAAAGCCGATCCTCAAAAAGGCTAGTGATGAAACACCAAATTCTGCTGGGTGGCCTGTGTTTGCTGATGACGGCATCGCAAGCGAGCGTTCAAGCGCCGAGAGCCGGCGGCGCCGCACCTGCCGCTGTCACAACCGCAGCGCCCGAGGCCGTAGGCTTCTCTCGACAACGGCTCGATGTGCTCGACGCCGCCCTGAAGGCATTGGTGGACAGCAAACAACTCGCGGGCATGGTCACGGTGCTGGCCCGCCACGGAAAAATAGTCGATGAGAAATCTTACGGCTACGCCGACTTGGCCAGCCAGAAGGTCATGCAAAAGGACACGATAGTCCGGATTTATTCAATGACGAAGCCGATCACCGGCGTCGCCATGATGATGTTGTATGAAGAGGGCAAGTGGAAGCCCAGCGATCCCATTGCCAAATACATTCCAGAGTTTCGCGACCTCAAGGTCTACGGTGGGGTGGATAAGGACGGCAACGCGGTCTTAGACAAACCGGGGCATGCGCCGACAATGGGCGAACTGATGTCGCATACGGCAGGTTTCACCTACGGATTTTTCGGTTCCTCTGCGGTCGACAAGATGTATCAGGACGCGCAATTGCTGGCTGCGCCGTCACTGAAGGATTTTATCGACAGGCTTGCCAAGTTGCCGCTGCTGTATCAACCGGGCGAAGGTTGGGTTTACAGCGTGTCGGTCGATATCCAGGGCTATTTAGTCGAGAAACTGTCCGGCAAGTCCTTTCCCGACTTCGCGCGTGAACGAATCTTCCTGCCTTTGAGGATGAAGGACACGGCGTTTTATGTCCCCGCCGAGAAGCTGAGCAGGGTCGCCACCATCTACCAAGGCGGTCCGACTGCCGGATTGGCGCCCATGCCCAGCGATCCGAAAATCTCTCAGCCGCCGGCTTTGGCCTCAGGCGGCGGCGGGCTGTACTCCACCGCGGGCGATTACCTGCGCTTCGCGCAAATGGTGCTGAACGGAGGCGAGCTGAACGGGGCGCGTTTGCTGGCGCCGAGTTCGATCGAATTGATGCGGACTAATCACGTCCCCGACGAGGTTAAGAACGCCCGAAAATTTGGCATCGGTCTGTATCAAATGCAGCCAGGTTTGGGCTTTGGTTACGATTTTGCGATCCTCGAAGATCCACTGAAGCTGGGCAGCACAGCGGGTAAGGGCAGCTTTTTGTGGGACGGTGTTGCGGGTACGTGGTTTTGGATCGATCCGACCAACGATGTGGTGTTTGTCGGCATCATCCAACGATGGCTCATAGGCGGCGATGTTCCCGATGTGGAGAATTTGTCGCGCGCGCTGACGTATCAGGCGTTGATCAATCCCGCCAAGTGACAGGGACTCGATTCTCCGGAGAACAAAATGAGTAAAGCGTTATTGGGTATGTTTGCGGTACTGGGAATAGTGGGTGGCTACGCATTCGCCGCCGATACACTGTCGGCGCAGGATAATTTTGAGATTCAGCAGCTCTACGCGCGCTATAACATCGCCATCGATTCTGGCGATGCGGAAGGCTACGCTGCCACCTTTACGCCGGACGGTGTGTTCAACAACATGGCCGGGCATGACGCGTTGGTGGGCTTTGCCAAGATGTGGCGCGAAAAGCTCAATGGCGCAACCCGCAAGCATTGGAACAACAACCTGCAGATTGCGGGGAATTCGAAGCAGGCGAACGGCTTCGTCTATCTCATGCTGATCGACCTCAGCACCAAGCCGGCCAGTATCCTCACGACCTTGAGTTACACGGACACGCTGGTAAAAACCAAGGCCGGCTGGCGCTTCAGCAAGCGCACCACCAAGAGCGACACGCCGCCGGCGGTTGCCGATCAAGCGCCGGCCAAATAATCGCTACGCGGTGCGCAGCGCTTCGGTCACCGATACGCGCACCATGCGCAGCGCGGGAAACAGGCCGCCAAGCAATCCGATGAGACATGCCCAAATCACGCCTTCGCTGATCAGTTGAGGCGTGACGGTCAATTTGAATACCACTTGGGCGAAGGCGCCGCCCAGCGTGGATACGGTATGACCGTTGAATACAAGCCAGGCAAGCGCTGCGCCGATGATGCCGCCCAATAGCGACAGCAGCAGCGCCTCCGTCATGACGGAAAGCATCAGCGGCAGGGCACTAAAGCCCACGGCGCGCAACGTGGCCAGTTCCCGCCCGCGAACCGCGACCGCGGAATACATGCTGTTCAAGGCTCCAAACGTGGCGCCGACTGCCATGATCACCGCGACCAAGGTGCCTATTACGTTAATGATGTTGGTTATCTGTGCAGATTGCGCGGCGTAATATGCGGATTCCCGCTGCGCCTCGACGGTCAGCTGCGGGTTCGACGTGAGGGCGTCCTTGAAGGCCTGAAACGCGTCGGCTGACTTGAGGATCGCAACCGCAGAGCTATATCCGCCGCGCTCGATCGATGAGCCGACCGTGTCGACGTCTGCCAGTAGCTCGGATTCATGTATGTCGCCGCGACTCGAGAAAATTCCAGTTACCGTCCAGTCCGCGTTTCCGAACCGCAGCACACTGCCGGGAGCCAGGCCGCTGAACTGCTTGGCTGCACCGGCTCCGGCAATCAACTCCCTGACTGCCGGCCTGAACATACGGCCCTCGACGATACTGAGCTCGGGCCGAACCTCACCCAGCGCCAATCCAACTCCGCGCAAGGTGATATTGGACGGTGTCCCCGTATCGATTTTGGGCACATTGACCACGGTGATGATTTCCTTCGAAAACACCGGGTGTCCCGCAGAGTCGACGGTAATCCCGGGCGCGTTGGCGATGGTGTCGACGTCCTCGCGAGTCAGGTTGCTGTTGAGCTCTGCGTCGGAGCCGCCGCGCAACACGATG
>JAXDQN010000132.1:0-3877 GCA_034667865.1 Gammaproteobacteria bacterium | reverse complement strand
ATCGAGCGGGGCGACACTGAAGCCGCCTTCGGCCGGCTGGTCGATCGCTATGAGCAAAAGGTGTACCGGTTGTGTTGCGGGCTGTTGCGCGACCGGGTGCTGGCCGAAGATGCGGCGCAGGAGAGCTTGCTGCGGATTTGGAAATCGCTGGCGAAATACGATGCGCGGGCGGCGCTGTCGACCTGGATTTACACCATTGCCCGCAATCGTTGCCTGACTGCCCTCGAGCGGCGTCAGGTGGGAGAGTCGCTGATACAGCGTGATGCCGGCGGCCAACTGGACCATGCGGCGGCGGCGGCGAACCCAGAACCGATGGCGGCGTCCACATCGTTGCGCGCTCTGGTGGATGGGCTGCCGGAGCGCTACCGACAGGCGCTGACTTTGTTTTATTTCGAGGAACGTTCGGTGGGGGAGGCAGGCGCCATGCTCGGATTGCCGGACGGCACTGTCAAAACAAATTTGGCGCGGGGCAGGGCGCTGCTATTGGAACGCATGAGTCAGCTGGGGCTGTCCGACCCTTTGCTTTGGCTGGAGGAAGCAACATGACCGAGCAACTCTCAGATCAGGATCGGCTGGACGGTGCACTGGACCGGGCGCTGGCGAAAACGCTACAGGGACCGAGTCTGCCGCCGGGATTTCGGACGCGGCTGCTGGAGGCGCAGTACCGGCAGCAGTTGGGGGACATGCGCGTGGAGTTCGTGCGCCTGCGGTGGCGGACCTTGGCGACGTTGCTGGCGGTCGCGTTCGTGGCCGGCGCGGGGGTGGCAACCGCCATGCCCTGGCTGGTGGAAACCTTTGGCGGCTATGCCATGTATGTAGCGCCTGGAATCCTGGTGCTGGTGGCTGTGGGGCTCGCCTTGAATGCTGCGATGCGGCGCAGACAAATCACTTTTTAGGCGGCTAACCGCTTGATTTTACAGTGCATCCAAGCCAAGTCCTACAGGGATTGAAGGTTGCCGCTGGGTTCGGCCGAAGCCTACTTCGGGGACCATAGGCCCACTGAGTAACTAGTGGGTTGTACATGAGTGTTCAAGAAAGAAGGCTGACTGTTTCCACCTTGGCGGTTGCCCTGTTGTTGGGGAGCATGGCGTTGACGGCGATGGGCGAAACACCGGCTGTGACCGGTGATGCGTCCACCCCTGTGGCCGCCGTGGCTTCGACGGCCGGCGACCCGGCGGCGGGCGACCCTAGGGCCGCTGCGCTGGCACCTGCACCGGCACCGAAGCCGGCCATCGATCGGTCCGGCAAGAAGCGCATCGGCAAGGCGTCGTTCTATGCCGACCGCTTCGGCGGCCGCAAGATGGCGGACGGCAAAATCATGAGTCTGCACGACAGCAATGCGGCCAGCCGCACGCTGCCGTTGGGCACCACGGCGAAAGTCACCAATTTGGAGACCGGCAAAAGCGCGCTGGTCACCATTCAAGATCGCGGTCCGTACGTCAGCGGCCGAATCGTCGATCTGTCGCCGGCCACCGCGCGGTCCATCGGTCTGTCGCAACGCAAAGGCGTGACCAAGGTCGAAGTGGCTCCTATCACTGTGCCGCTGCCGAATGGCGGCGTGAAGCTGGGTCAGGCGGCGGACGATCCGATCTTGGCGCTGAACGAGCGGCGCGATCGCGGGCCGGTGTCCCAAGAGCAATGGGATAGCTGGAACTAACCCGCGGGCCGTGCGGCCGAACCCGTTAGGCGGTGCCCATTGGGCGACGCCCATACGGCGGCGCTTAGGGTGTTTCGCCCAGCAGGACTTTCAAGTAGCGGGCGCGCTCAATGTTGCCGCCGCTCAATACCAAGCCAACTCTCTTGCCCTGCATGCGCTCGCGGTCTTTGAGGAGTGCGGCTAGCGGGGCTGCGCCCGCGCCCTCGGCGACTTGATGCGTATCATCGAAATAAACGCGGATTGCCGCCGCGATCTCATCCTCGGTGACCTGCACGAAGCGCGACACGCCGCGGATGATGGTGGCAATGGCTTGGGGGTTGGGCTCGCGCGTGGCGAGTCCATCCGCAAAGGTGTTGGACGATTCGGAAGTGGTAACCCGGCGGGCGGCGAAGGACAGCGCGGTGGCGGGGGCATTGAAGGGGCCGACACCGATAATTTCGGTTTTCAGGCCCAACGCATCGCGCGCCGAAATCAGGCCGCAGATGCCGGAGCCCATGCCGACTCCGACATACACGGCGTCGAGCGTGGCGTCGGCGCTGAACATTTCCAGTGCATAGGTGCCTACCCCTACGACTAAGTCGCGATGGAAGGAGGGAATCCAGTGCAGTCCTTTCTCGGCGGCGACTCGAAATGCCTCGTGCTTGGCTTCGTCAAAATCCTGGCCGAATTCCACCACGGTGGCGCCGAAGGCGGCGATCGCGGAATTTTGGTCGGGTGAATTGCCCTTCGGTAAGTAAATGGTGGCCGGGATGCCGGCGCGCGAGGCGGCGAACGCGATGGATTGGCCGTGATTGCCGCGCGTGGCGGAGATCACGCCGGGGACCTGCGGCTGCTCTCGCTTGAGGCGATCCAAATAGAGGATGCCGCCGCGCACCTTGAAGGCACCGGTGGGTGTGTGATTCTCGTGTTTGACCTGAACGTGGCAGCCGGTGCGGCGCGCCAATTTCGGCCACGCGTGCAGCGGTGTCGCCGGCATGACGCGATAGACCAATTCGGCGGCGGCTTCCAATTCGCGCAACTGAACGGGCGCGAACTCTGTCACAGATGTTTGCGGGGACTGCGTGCGCTCAAGCATGTGGGACTGCTTGGCAGCAACCGTTCTGGTCCTGGATGGGTGGACAGGCGACCGTTCCGTAGGAGCAGAACACGCAGCAGTCGCCCGCCTTCGGACGCAGCAGAGTGTGACAGCCGTTGCACTCGTAGAAGAACTGACAGGCGTCGGTGGGCATCGTCTCCTCGCGCTGCGCGCCGCAGCTCGGACAGGTGATGATTGATTGCAATATGACGCTGCTCACATTTTGTACACTCATTTGCGTTCGGGACGTTGCTAGACTACATCCAGACAGTGCGCTGAGCCTACGATTTGTAGGACAGGCTTTATTTCCGCCGCGCGCAGCCGTCAATACTAGTGAATCGTCGCGAAAGCCCAGCCCCCCTTCCTGGAGAACTTAGTGCATCACGATCGTAGCCCCGCCGGATTTGCCCTGTTGTGCGCCGCCGCGCTCACGCTGCTGGTTTCCGCCGCCAGTGGCGCCCCGAATAGCGAAGAACTGGTGCCGCAAACGCCTGCTGCGTTCATGCCGGGCGGCATGCTCGGCATTCAGCTGGGCGGATCCTGGCAGGCGAGCAAGCACAATCCCTCGCTGCAGCACTTGAGCTGTCAGTCCATCGATGGCGGCGAGGACTTCGATGAGGTGTGTTTTTTCAGAGCCTCCAGTTCGACCCGCGTGGCGGGTGCGGAGATTCACGATGGCTTCATCGTTCGCAAGGACGATCATGTGGCGCTGGTGGGAACCGGCATCAGCATCAAGAACGCCGATGATCCGCTGGCGGAATCGGTGGTTCAAAGTTTTCAATCGCAAATTCACTCGGCCTACCAGCATACCGGCGACAATGTGTTGTTCGTGAAGCTGCCGGCGCGGCACATGTCGGCGGCGGAGATGCAGGGCTTCTCCAAGACTGCGCCGGTGCTGTTGGTGCAGCTCGAGTCCAAATCGCACGAACTTGCGGTTCTGTATGGCTATCTTGCGCCGGTCAACACGTTCGGTTCACTCGCCGCCGACTGACAAGGAGAGTGAAGAGACCCCAAGTCCTCTGGCGCTGCCTGCGAAAATATCGGAGTATCGGCGACTTTCCGATTAACGCTTGAGGGGACAGACATGGGGATTGGGATTCGCGCCCGAACGGCCGCGGTGGCCACGGTATTCGGCGTCTTTGGCG
>JAXDQN010000131.1:0-3545 GCA_034667865.1 Gammaproteobacteria bacterium | reverse complement strand
CGATCTTGGGGATGTCGTAGATGGCGATGTACGGCTGATTCGGGTTGTGAATCAGGTAATCCTGATGGTAGTCCTCCGCCGGATAAAAGCCGCGCAGCGGATCGACCCGCGTCACGATAGCCCGCGGGAAAGCATGCGCCGTGTCCAGTTGGGCGATGTAGGCGGTTGCAATCTTTTTCTGGGTGTCGTCGGCATAAAAGATCGCCGAACGATACTGCGTGCCGACATCCGGAGTTTGCCGGTTCAGCTGCGTCGGATCGTGCACCACGGAAAAGGCAATCTGTAAAATTTGGCCGTAGGAAATCGCCGCTGGATCGAAGGTGATCTGCACGGATTCGGCATGTCCGGTGGCCCCGGAACTCACCGTCTCATACTGCGCGGTGGATTTCTCGCCGCCGGCATAACCGGCGATGACTTTTTTCACGCCGCGCGCGTGCTCGAATACACCCTGCACGCCCCAAAAACAGCCTCCGGCGAGCACTGCGGTTTGCAGCGGCCCGGGCGCCTTTGGATTATCCACCGTCGGTGGCGCGATGATGACCGGCTGCTCCGCGCCGAACAGCGGTGAGCGCCACAGTAAAAACGCTGCGGCCGCCATGGCCACAATTGTCGCAATGCGCCAGGGGCCGCGGGATGAGGTCGATGACATGATGGGTTTCCTTTACGCGCGCGTGATGAAATGCAGGGACACCGAGTTCATGCAATAGCGCAGGCCGGTGGGCTTGGGTCCATCGTCGAACACATGGCCCAAATGAGCGTCGCACAATCGGCAGGCAATGGCATCGCGCTGCATCCCTAAGCTCGAATCCGGACTCTTGACGATATTCATCGCAGAAATCGGTTGCCAGAAACTCGGCCAACCGGTGCCCGAGTCAAATTTGGTTTTCGAATCGTAATTCGCGGTGCCGCAGCACACGCAATGATAGACGCCATCGGCATGGTTCTTGTCGTACTCGCCGCTGAACGCCCGCTCGGTTCCCGCCTGGCGCGCCACCTGATAAGCCAAGGGCGTCAATTGAGCCTGCCATTCGGCGGCTGTCTTCATGACTTTCGGAACCCGCACCACGCCGAGACTCTTGCCGGCCGGTGAAAAATTCTCGATCGACACGTCTTTGTTTGTCATCAATGGCCCGGACAGGGTCGCCGCCGAGGCCCGTTGAATCAGTGGCGTCGTCGCCAACGCGCCGAGTCCCACCAAGAAAAATCGACGATTGATAGCTTCGCTCATTTTCCTCACCCGAACGTAAATGAATATGCCTGCACACCAGAATCCAGAAATTCGATGGCGAACACATGCTCGCCCACATCGCCGGTCTGTCGAATCAGTTGATACAACCGCTGACTGTCGACGCTGCCCAAACCTTGTGCGTCGGTATCGACGCCGTGATTTGCGCCGGGAGCCGCCCCATCCAGCGTCACACGAAAGCGCACCGGTTTGCCGTCCGGATTCGGTCCTAATACCAGATGTAGGTCCCGCGCCAGAAATTTAAAGACGATCTTTCCAGGCGCGGTGCTCAACAGCGCTTTTTCCGGATCCACCGTCCAAGCGCCGCTCAACGCCCACTGGTTGAGCTTGAAGTCGCCGGGCGCCGCATAGGCGTGCGATTGATCCCGGGTGAATCCTCCCGGGGAGGCGAAATTTTCGGCGCGTTGATATCCCACGTAGGTTTCAGGCGATTGATCGTGCGCCTCATCGGCCGCCGCCTCTACGCCGACAGCCTTCATGGCGCCCATGCCGGCCGGCGGCAGGTTGGTGTTGCCGGCATCGGTCAACAGTTTGCGAATGATGGCTTCGGATTCATCGTAACCGCCCTCACCGAAGTGATGCGCGCGAATCTTGCCCGTGGCGTCGATAAAATAATGCGCCGGCCAGTACTGATTGTTGAAGGCCTGCCAAATGCCGTAGTCGTTGTCCAATGCCACCGGATAGGTGACCTTCAAATCCGCCACTGCGCGGCGCACATTGCCCGGATCCTTCTCGAAGGCAAATTCCGGCGCGTGCACGCCGACGATCACCAGGCCGTGATCCTTGTATTTGTCATACCAACCCTGCACAAAGGGCAGCGCGCGCAGACAGTTGATGCAGGAGTAGGTCCAGAAATCCACCATCACCACCTTGCCGCGCAGGCCTGCGGTGGTGAGCGGCGGCGAATTCAGCCACAACGTGGCGCCGGCGAATGAGGGAACCTCGCCTTCCACCGGTAAATCACCCGCGGGCTTCGCCGCCGACATCATCATGGCGTGATCACTCTTCATCATGGAGTTGCTCATGGCCATGGTGGCGCCGCCGGCCGCGCTCGGATGGATCTTGTCGATCAGCGATTGCTCCAAGGAGTTCGTGCCGTTGATCGACAGCCGCGTGAGTACGCTGGTGTCCCAGCCGAGGAGAATCGCGACCACCGCGACCAACACGGCAACGCCCAGTCCGCGCCGCAGCCACTCCCCGGCACCCAGTGATTTTTTCATGAGCGCGAAGAGTCGGCCGCCCGCGAGCAAAGCCACCGCAAGCGAGGTTGCAGCACCCGCCGCGTAAGCGAACAGCAGCAGCGTCGTGTGCGCATTGGGACCGGAGATCGCGGCACCCGTCAGGATCAATCCGAGGATCGGCCCCGCACAAGGCGCCCACAGCAACCCAGTGGCGACACCGAGCAGCAGCGAATTGAGCAAGCCTTGCTGCTCAGCACCGCCCTCGCCCGCCTGAGTCAGGCGATTGCCCAGCGCCACGAAGGGCCTAGCCAGCCAGTCGGCCAAGCGCGACGACAGCAAGGTCAAGGCAAACGCGGTCAGCACGATCAACGCGAAAATTCGACCGTACTGGTTGACCCGAACCGCCCATGAGCCGCCCACTGCCGCAAGCGTCGCAATCGCCGCAAAGGTGACCGCCATGCCGGCCAGCATGGGCAGTCCATTGGCGAGGAATTTCTTCTCGGAGCGGGCGAACACGAAGGGCAACACCGGCAGGATGCAGGGACTCAAAATGGTCAGCACGCCGCCTAGAAACACCAATATAACAATAGCCATGATCGAAATCTTACTCCTGTCACATAGGACCGGCGATCAGGCACTTACATTGCAACACGCCGCGTCGCGAGCCAGGAGCCGAGCAAAATCAGCACGAAGGCGATGATGCCGCCAACGCCTAACTTTTCATGCAGCACCAGCACGCCAAGCAGCGCAGCCACCGCCGGATTGATATAGGTAATCACCGTGGCGCGCGAGGCACCGGCATGTTGCACCAGGTAAAACATCAGCAGCATGGCCACCGCGGTGCAGACGAAGGCCAGTATCGCGACGGAAGCGAGCGCCAGTGACGAGGGCATCGAGATGGGAAGTTCCAGCATGGCCGGCACGAATAGCACGAGGCTCGCCACCAGCACGCTCGCGGTCAGTGGTCCGATTGAATCGAGACTGCTCAAATGCCGCTGGATGATCAAGGGCCCGATGGCGTAACCGATGGTTGCCACCACCATGCAACCCACTCCAACCCAGCCCAGCTGCCCATCGATGGATCCGGCTCCCAGCAGGACAGCGACGCCGATGAACCC
>JAXDQN010000130.1:0-2704 GCA_034667865.1 Gammaproteobacteria bacterium | reverse complement strand
TCGCCGCTGGAGACGATCATGATCGTCGGCTGGCTGCTCACTCTGACTCGCGCCATGCCCGCCGAGGCAGCCACCGCGATCTCGGGTGCTCCCAGCAGTGTGCCGCTCTTTAGCAACAACGCACCCTGGGGGTTTTCTATTCCACGGCGTTGCACATTGTTATAGGGCTTATCGCTCACATCGGCGGTTAAAGCCGCGCAGCCATCGACGATATCGTACTGCTCCAGCGGAATTACACAGTCGCTCGCGCGCGGCAATATGGCCCCGGTCATCACCTCGATTGCGTCCTCAATCCCTGCCAGCGCGAGAGCGGCAACACCGGCCTGTTGGGTGCCTTGGATATGGAAACGCCGAATTCCGCGTCGCAGTGCACCGCTGTCGATGGCGATACCGTCCATGCAGACGCGGTCAAAGGGTGGCAGATCTCTTTCCGCATAAATATTTTCGCGCAGCGTGGCGCCTACGCACTGCGACAGGGGCAAGGATTCGATCGCCGAGCTGGTCACCTGCGTGCGGATGGCGTCATCCGCCTGTTGCGGGGTCAATAGCGGTCTGGCACTCATTTTAGTAGTTTGCCTGCAGGTTGGTTAATGTTGAACCGAGCGAGCCGGGGCACAGTCTACAAAAGGCGGCGTGTGATATATCATGTGTTGATTATCGGGAGCTAAGTCATTGAGCAATAGCGTTATACCCATCGTCAAAGCAGGCGCCAGCAAACAGCGCAAACGCCAGGCCCCCAAGGGCCGAACCGTGGATCCGCAGGCGTTGGCCGAGGTGCAAGCCTTGCTCGGCCCCGGGCCCTACCGGCATGACTTGCTCATTGAGTATCTGCACCTGATCAATGATCGCTTTCGCCAGGTGGGGGCGCCGCATATGGCCGCGTTGGCCCGGCTTTTGGGACTGGCGCAGACCGAAGTCTACGAGGTAGCGACCTTCTATCATCACTTCGATGTGGTGAAGGAAGACCGCGATGGCAAGACCGCAAAACCAGCGGCATTGACCGTGCGCGTTTGCGATGGCTTGAGTTGTGAAATGGCGGGTGCCAAGGACCTGCTGGCGCGGCTGCCCGCGCTGCTCGGCCGAGACGTGCGGGTGATTCCCGCACCCTGCGTTGGACGCTGCGAGCAGGCGCCGGTCGCCGTGGTGCATCAGAAACCGGTGCCGCGCGCCACGCTCGATGCCGTGCAAGCCGAAGTCAAGGCGGGCAACATCGCGGATCGGCCCGGCAACTACATCGACTTCGATGCCTACCTCGCGCAAGGCGGCTACGCCCTGCTGCGCGACTGTGTCGAGCACAAGCGCGATGTGGAAAGTGTCATCAAGACCATGGAGGACTCCGGTCTGCGCGGCCTTGGCGGCGCTGGATTTCCGGCCGGGCGCAAGTGGCGCATCGTGCGCGGCGAGGCGGCCCCGCGCTTGATGGCAGTGAACATCGACGAGGGTGAGCCCGGCACGTTCAAGGATCGGGTCTATTTGGAACGCGACCCGCATCGCTTCCTGGAAGGCATGTTGATCGCCGCCTGGGCGGTGGACATCTCGGGCATCTACATTTACCTGCGCGATGAATACCACGGCTGCCGGGCGCTGCTCGAGGCCGAGTTGGCCAAGCTGATCGCCAACGCGCCGGTGCCACTGCCGAAAATCGAGCTGCGGCGCGGCGCGGGCGCCTACATCTGCGGCGAAGAATCGGCCATGATCGAATCGATCGAGGGTAAACGCGGCATGCCCCGGCTGCGTCCGCCTTATGTGGCCCAGGTGGGACTGTTCGGGCGGCCGACGCTCGAGCATAACTTCGAAACGCTGTATTGGGTGCGCGAGCTGCTGGAAAAAGGCGCCGCTTGGTTCTCAGCTCAGGGCCGCAATGGCCGCAAAGGCTTGCGAAGTTTTTCCGTATCCGGACGCGTGCGCGAACCGGGCGTCAAACTGGCGCCGGCCGGCATCACGATTCGAGAATTGATCGCTGAATTCTGCGGTGGCATGCAGGAAGGGCATGCTTTCTACGGTTACCTGCCCGGCGGCGCATCGGGCGGTATTTTGCCGGCATCGATGGGCGACATTCCCCTGGACTTCGACACCTTGCAGCCCTACGGTTGCTTCATTGGTTCCGCGGCGGTGATCGTGTTGTCCGACCAGGACACGGCAAAGGCTGCAGCACGCAATATGATGAATTTTTTCGAGCATGAATCCTGCGGCCAGTGCACGCCTTGCAGGGTCGGCACGGCAAAGACCAGCACGCTGATCCGCAAAGACACTTGGGACAAGCCCCTGCTCGCGGAGTTATCGCAGGTCATGCGCGACGCCTCGATCTGCGGCTTGGGGCAGGCGGCGCCGAATCCGGTGGACTGCGTAGTCAAATATTTTCCGCATGAAGTGAACTGAGGTAAGCCCGTGAACGCCATTACCCGAACCGAGCGCGCGCAATTCGATGCTCCCACGGTCACCTTCTTGCTCGACGGACGCGAGATCACCGCCTCGAGCACCGACACATTGATCGAGATTGCGGATCGCGAAGGAATAGAAATTCCCCGCTTGTGCTACAAGGCCGGCATGGATGCGGTGGGTAATTGCCGCTCTTGCATGGTGGAGATCAAAGGCGAGCGGGTGCTCGCGGCCTCTTGTTGCCGCTCTCCGACCAAGGACATGCAGGTCACGACCAATAGCGAGCGCGTGCACAAGGCACAGCAGATGGTCATTGAATTGCTGC
>JAXDQN010000129.1:0-14066 GCA_034667865.1 Gammaproteobacteria bacterium | reverse complement strand
CATCTTTCACTTGAAATTCCTTGCCGCCGACATTCGCCGTGGCGCTGCCGCTCGCTTTGGGATTTTTCTGCGTGCGTTCCTCCGCCATTTTCTTCACGGCGGCTTGGTATACCGTCTTGGCCATGGTTAGCGGCACCCGGTCTTGCGGGCGCTTCGGTCCGGCCAGCGAAGGTTCGACTTTCGCCAAGTCCAACTCGACCACATCCGTGTAGTCAGCCGGGGCAGCGCCATTGATGCGCCACATGCCCTGCGCCTTCGCATAGGCTTCGACCAACGCGATCTGTTCCGGTGAGCGCCCGGTCAGCTCCAGGTAGCGGATGGTTTCTTCATCGATGGGAAAAATCGCGCAGGTCGAGCCGAATTCAGGCGACATGTTGGCGATGGTGGCGCGGTCCGCGAGCGGCAGACCCTTCAAGCCGTCGCCGAAGAACTCCACGAACTTATCCACCACGCCTTTCTTGCGCAGGATTTCCGTGACCATGAGCACCAGGTCGGTGGCCGTGGTGCCGGCGGGCAGGCTGCCGGTGAGTTTGAAACCGATGACCTGCGGGATGAGCATGGTGACGGGCTGGCCCAGCATGGCGGCCTCCGCCTCGATGCCGCCCACGCCCCAGCCCAGCACGCCCAGACCGTTGACCATGGTGGTGTGCGAATCGGTACCCACCAAGGTGTCCGGATAGGCCATCGACTTGCCGGAGGCATCATCGGCGAAGATGACGCGCGCCAGTCTTTCGATATTGACCTGATGCACGATGCCGGTGTTCGGCGGCACCACCTTGAAGTTGCTGAAGGCGGTCTGGCCCCAGCGCAGGAACGCATAGCGTTCGCCGTTGCGGTTGAATTCGATTTCGTTGTTGTGTTGCAGTGAGTCGGCGGCGCCGTATTCGTCCACTTGCACGGAATGGTCGATCACCAATTCGGCCGGTGCCAGCGGATTGACTTTCTGCGGATCGCCGCCGAGCTTGACGATGGCCTCGCGCATGGCCGCCAGATCCACGATGCATGGCACGCCGGTGAAGTCCTGCATGATGACGCGCGCCGGTGTGAAGGCGATTTCATGGCTGGGCTGCGCTTTCGAGTCCCACTTCAGCAGCGCCTCGATGTCGCTCTTCGTGACGTTGACGCCGTCTTCGAAGCGCAGCAAATTCTCCAACAAGATTTTCAAGGAGAACGGCAGCCGATCGACGTTCAGTGACTTCAGCGCCGCGAGACTCAGGATGCCGTACGTTTTCTCGCCAACCTTGAGTGTCGTTCGTGCTTTGAAACTGTCCGTCATGATCTCTCCACCGAAAAATGAGAATTATAAGTGATTTCGGCCGCGCTGCGCGCGGCGCGGGCGTGCCAGCGCTGCGCGATGATGCCGCCGCCGAGGCAGCGCTCGCCCGAATAGAACACGGCATATTGGCCTGGCGTAACGGCGCGGGCCGGCTGGCGCAGTTCCACCTGCCAGAAGCCATCGCCGCTGTCGGCCAGCGAGCATTCCAGATCGTGCTGTCGGTAGCGGGTTTTCACGGCGCACTCGATCGGCTGTGCAGCCTGTGCGTCCGCCGAGTCGATCCAGTGCATGGCCTCGATTCGGAAATGATCCGACAACAGCAGCGGATGATCTTGCTGCTGCACCACCACCAGGGTGTTGCGTGCAACGTCCTTATCGGCCACATACCAGGGGGCGGAGGCCGCATCGGCGCGGCCGCCCAAGCCAATCCCGGAGCGCTGTCCCAAGGTGTACAGCGCCAGCCCACGGTGCTCGCCGATCACGCGTCCCTCGGCGGTCTCGATCGGCCCCGGCTGCATCGCCAGGTAACGGCTCAAGAATTCCGCGAACGGGCGCTCGCCGATGAAACAAATGCCGGTGCTGTCCGGCTTGTCGTACACCGCCAAGCCGGCGTCATGCGCGATCTTGCGCACTTCCGACTTGCGCAAATGTCCGATGGGGAACAGCGTTTTGTTGAGCGCTGCGGACGAGATGCTGTGCAGAAAGTAGCTTTGATCTTTTGCGGCATCGAGGCCTTTGAGCAAATGCGCGCCGCTCGCGCCGTGACGCACCTGTGCGTAGTGGCCGGTTGCGATCCACGCCCCGCCCAGGCGCTGCATGTAATCCAGACAGACGCCGAATTTTATTTCGCGATTGCACAGCACATCCGGGTTCGGCGTGCGGCCCGCGGCGTAGTCGCGCAGAAAGTGATTGAAAACCCGCTCGCGATACTCGGCGGCGAAGCTCACCCGATGCAGCGGAATTCCCAGCGCAGCGCAGCTGCGGCGTGCGTCCTGAAAATCGGTGGCCGTGGTGCAGTAGCCGTCCTCGTCGTCCCAGTTGGCCATAAATAAGCCCTGGACGTCGTAGCCGGCATCGCGCAGCAGTAAGGCGGCCACTGCAGAGTCGACGCCGCCGGACATGCCGACAATTACAAGGGGGTCCTGCATCCGCCCATTATACGGGCGCGGCGCGGGTGCGCCGAAAATTACATGAGCATTTGCCGCATTTGCGATTCTTGCATGCTCGTCTGCCACACTTCATCGAAGAAATTCAGGTAGCGACGCACCACGGCAGGATCATTCATGTCCGAGATGCCGTCCCAGCGATCGGCCTGCAGGCGATACACCAGGGCTTTGTCATCGGCGATGATGAACGCGCCGGCGCTTGCGGGATAGTCGGGACTCATCGCGCGAAGATCGATGCAGCTGGTCAGGCGGCGCGCGAGGGACAGAAAGCGGTTATTGTCGACCATGGCGCGCGACGGGTCGGCGAGCAGCACGCGCACTTTGGCATAGGATCGCGCCAGCACCAGGCGCTTGATGGCCTCGAGGAAGGGCTCTTCGCCATAAATCAGCGGCTCTAAATCTTGGGTGAAAATCGACAGCAGACGCTGCGCCGATTTGGCAACTTTCAGGCTGGCTTCCCGAACTTCGGGCATGGTGGTCAGGATGGTTCGGGTGCCCGAGCCCATGGAGACGTCGCCACCGGCCGCGGAAGCAAGTTCCGCAGTGGGTTTTGACCGTTCTTCCGTATTTCCCGCCATGATTTACCCGACCCCGCACAGTTTGAGCCTGATAGTACCGTTTGACTCAACAGCCCCCGTGCTAACTACGTCACGTTTCAGACGCCCGGCGCAACGCCAATTGCGGCGCCAAGCCTAAATAAGTGCCTGGCGTTAGTGCCAGCAACCGCTGTTTCTCGAGCCCCGGCACGGCCAGTGAGTTGATGAAATCCCGCATCGCGGTCTGGTCGACCGGACGGCCCCGGGTGAATGCCTTCAATTTGTCGTAGGCATCGGGGATTCCATGAACCCGCATCACTGTCTGCACCGCTTCGCCCAGGACCTCCCAGGCGCGCTCCAGATCGTCGGACACCTTCGCAGGGTCCAACTCGATTTTTGCCAGGCCGCCCAGCAAAGATCGGAAGCCCAATACTGAGTGCCCAATGGCAACGCCAAGGTTGCGCAGCACGGTCGAATCGGTGAGATCGCGTTGCATCCGCGATACCGGCAACTTGTCCGCGAAATGCCCCAACATGGCGTTCGCCAAGCCGAAATTGCCTTCGGAATTTTCGAAGTCGATCGGATTGACCTTGTGCGGCATGGTGGACGAGCCGACCTCGCCATGTACCAAGCGTTGCTTGAAATATCCCAACGAGATATAGCTCCAAAAGTCGCGCGCCAAATCCAACAAGATGGTGTTGATTCTCATTAGCGAATGGCAGTATTCGGCGATCCAGTCATGCGGCTCAATCTGTGTGGTGTAAAGGTTCGGCGTCAGTCCGAGCGATGAGATGAATGAGCTGCTGAACATGGGCCAGTCGATGAGCGGCAGAGCGGTCACATGTGCATTGAAGTTGCCAACGGCGCCGTTCATCTTGCCGAAAATCGCGATTCGCTCGAGGCCCGCACGTTGCAAATCCAAGCGCGCAGCGACATTGGCGATCTCTTTGCCGACGGTGGTGGGCGTCGCCGTCTGTCCATGAGTCCGCGCCAGCATGCCCACCGCGGCATAGCGCACGGCCAGCGAGCTCAACTTGTCGCTCAGCTCGGACAACATGGGAGTCAATAATTCGCTGCGCGCATTCTTCAACATCAACGCGTAGGCCAGGTTGTTGATGTCTTCCGATGTGCACGCAAAATGAATCCACTCCAGATCCGCGGGCGGCGCGCCGCGCGATTGCAGCTGCGCGCGCAGCCAATATTCAACCGCTTTCACATCATGATTGGTGCGCGACTCGATGGTTTTGATGGCCGCGACATCGGTGCCTGCCGGATCGGCCGCAAGCGTGCTCATCCAGGCGCGCGCGTCGCCGGGCAGTTGCGCCAAATTGTGTTTGGCAGGTCCTTCGGCCAAGGCGAGGAACCAGGCGCACTCGACGCGAACGCGTTCGCGCATCAGCCCGGCTTCGCTGAAAATACGGCGCACATCGCCGAGCTTGCCGGCATAGCGGCCGTCGAGAGGCGAGAGGGCTTCGGTGGCGGAAATGGACATCGGGAACGCGGCCGCTTGAGTGATAGAATGTGCTGATTCTACCGTAAAGAAGCTCCAAACCAGCGGAGTATCGCGATGCCAGCAACTACCCGCGTCGAGCGCGACAGCATGGGCCCGCTCGACGTGCCGGCCGATGCGCTGTGGGGCGCTCAGACTCAGCGCGCCATCCAGAATTTTCCGGCCTCCGGCTTGCGGATGCCGCGGGCCTTCATTCGCGCCTTAGGCCTGATCAAGTACGCCGCGGCGGGCGCCAATCAGGAGCTGGGCGATTTGCCGGCGCAGATCGCGCGCGCCATCCAGTCAGCCGCCGCCGAAGTCGCCGATGGCCGATGGGACGGTGAATTTCCGGTGGACGTGTTTCAAACCGGTTCCGGCACCAGCAGCAATATGAATGCCAATGAGGTGATTGCAACCTTGGCCGGCCGTGTCTTGGGAGCGAGCGTTCATCCGAACGATCAAGTGAACATGAGCCAGAGCAGCAATGACGTCGTGCCGAGCGCCATTCACGTGGCGGCAGCCATGACTCTGCGCGATGAGTTGCAGCCGGCGCTGAAGCATTTGCGCGAGATGCTTGGCGCGCGCGCGGCGGAATTCTCCGGCGTGGTGAAAACCGGCCGCACGCATCTCATGGACGCCATGCCGATTACCTTGGGTCAAGAATTCGGCGCTTGGGCTGCGCAGATCGCTCGCTCAGAGCAGCGCTTGCTGGGTATTTTGCCGCGGCTGCAGGCGCTGGCGCAGGGCGGCACCGCCGTGGGCACGGGCATCAATGCGCGGCCTGAATTCGCCGCGACGTTTGCGCGCCATCTGCAAGCGCGCACCGGCATCGAGTTTACTCCCGCCGAGAATTTCTTCGAGGCGCTGTCGAGCCAGGACACGGCCGTGGAGCTTTCGGGGCTGCTGAAAGTGTTGGGCGTCAGCTTGATGAAAATCAGCAATGACCTGCGCTGGATGAACAGCGGCCCACTGGCGGGATTGGGGGAAATTGCCTTGCCGGCATTACAGCCCGGCAGCAGCATCATGCCCGGAAAGGTCAATCCGGTGGTGGCCGAATCGGTGGCCATGATTGCGGCCCAAGTCATCGGCAACGATGCCACCATTACCATTGCCGGCCAGTCGGGCAATTTTCAGCTCAATGTGATGCTGCCTGTGATCGCCTACAATTTGGTGCAGAGCCTGCATTTGCTGAGCATTGCGTCGGTCAATCTCGCCGATCATGCGCTGCAGGGACTGCGCGTGAACCGCGCGCGCTTGGACGATGCCTTGGCGCGCAACCCGATATTGGTCACCGCTTTGAATCCGGTCATCGGCTACGAGAAGGGCGCAGCGATCGCCAAAAAGGCCTATGCCGAAGGCCGACCAATTTTGGAAGTGGCGGCGGAGATGACGGATTTGAGCCGGGAAGAATTGCGGCGCTTGCTCGACCCGCAGTCGCTGACCCGGGGTGGCATTGGCGCCGGAGGTGGCGGAGGTTGACGGAGTTTTTGTATTCCAAAGCACAGATCCGCGAGGCGCTCGATCCGGCGCCATCGACGCCCGACGATGACATGCAATGGTTGGCCGGCGCCACTCCTGAGGTGATCGCGCACGTACGTGCGACCCTGCCGGCGCGACGCACGCCGGCGGCGGTGCTGGTGCCGCTGGTGGAGCACGCCGATGGCTTCACCGTGTTGCTGACACAGCGGGCCACCACGCTGCGCGATCACGCCGGTCAGATCAGTTTTCCCGGCGGGCGCATCGAGTCGGAGGATGCGGATCCGTGGCATGCGGCGCTGCGCGAGGCGCAGGAAGAGATTGGTCTCAACCCTGAGTTGGTGGAGTTTGCCGGCTACCTGCCGGATCATGTGGTGGTATCCGGTTTTCGTGTCACGCCGGCCGTGGGCTTCGTCAAGCCGCAATATGAGCTGCAGATCGCCGCCGCCGAAGTACACGATGTCTTCGAGGTGCCGCTGGATTTCATCCTGGATGCCGCCAATCACAAATCGCGCAGCCGAAAAATCGGTGAACTATCCATCGATGTTCACGACATCCCGTACGGCGATCGCAACATCTGGGGCGCAACGGCCGGCATGCTGATGACCTTCCGCCGGCTGCTGCAACGGCGCATGCCGCAGACATCGTGAGCGCGCAATTGGACCGGCTGCTGAAAATCATGGCGCGATTGCGCGCGCCGGATGGCTGTCCGTGGGATCGCGATCAAAGCTTCGCAAGCATTGCGCCGTACACCATCGAGGAAGCTTACGAGGTGGCCGACGCCATAGAGCGCGGCGACATGAATCACCTCAAGGACGAGTTGGGCGACTTGCTGTTTCAAGTGGTTTTCCACTCGCAACTGGCTGCCGAACAGCGGGCCTTCGATTTCGACGCCGTGGCCGCCGCCATCTCCGAGAAACTCGAGAGGCGCCATCCGCACGTATTTGCCGCAGGCGGCGCCGTGACTGCCGCGCAGCAGGGCGCTCAGTGGGAAGACATCAAGGCACGAGAACGCGCACACCACTCGACGGCGTCGGGCGTGACCGAACCCAGCCACTTGGACGGCGTGCCGAACGCGCTGCCCGCCCTGATGCGTGCCTACAAATTGAGCAAGCGCGCGGCGCGCGCCGGCTTCGACTTCGAACACCCCAGCCAGACCGCCGACAAAGTGGCCGAAGAACTCGCCGAGGTCCGCGAAGCCGCGGACAATAATCCGCAGTCGCAGGTATCGCAGGAAATCATCGAGGAGATTGGCGATCTGCTGTTCGCTGCCGCCAATCTGGCGCGCAAGCTCGATGTGGACGCCGAGGCGGCGTTGCGCGCGGCCAACGCTAAGTTCGAACGGCGCTTCCGCGGCATGGAGAGACTGGCGCGCGAGCGCGGTTTGGTATTTGCAGAATTGGACTTGGGCGAGCAGGAGGCGCTGTGGCAGTCCGTGAAGCGCAGCGAGTGAGCCAGCACGCGGCGGCGCGTGCCGCTGCCGGCCTGACGTTCAAGCATGACCCGCAGCTGCCCATCTCGGCGCGGCGCGACGACATCCTGGCAGCCCTGGAACGGCATCAACTCATCATCGTTGCCGGCGATACCGGCTCCGGCAAAAGCACGCAGTTGCCGCAGTACTGCCTGGAGCTGCGGCGCGGCATCGAAGGGCAAATAGCCCACACCCAGCCGCGCCGCATCGCCGCGCGCGCTTTAGCCGCGCGCATCGCGGAAGAAGTGTCCCAGCCGCTGGGTCGCAGCATCGGCTTTCGCGTGCGCTTCGCCGATCAAGTCTCCGAGGCGACGCGTCTGGTGCTCATGACCGACGGCTTGTTGCTGGCGGAACTGTCCAGCGATCCGTTGCTGCGCCGTTACGACACCATCATCGTGGACGAAGCCCACGAGCGCACCCTGAATGTCGATTTGCTGTTGGGCGTGCTGCAGCGATTGCTGCCGCGCCGTCCGGACCTCAAAGTCATCGTCACGTCGGCAACCCTGGACGTCGAACGCGTGGCCAAGTTCTTCAATGACGCCCCCATCATCACCGTGAGCGGGCGCAGCCACCCCATCGAGGTCCGCTATCGTGAGGGACCGGACGATGAAGACCTGGATTTGCCCACCGCGGTGCTGGAGGCTTATCAAGAGATTGCCACGGAGCCCGGAGGCATGGGCGAGGGCGACGTGCTGGTGTTTTTGCCCGGCGAGCGCGAAATCCGCGACGTCAGCGACTTGCTGGAACGCGAACTCCACTCGCGCGTCGAGGTATTGAGCCTGTACTCGCGCCTGTCATGGGAACAGCAAAGCAAGATTTTCCAGCCTGGCGCGCGCCAGCGCATCGTGCTTGCCACCAATGTGGCGGAGACCTCGATCACCGTACCGAGGATTCGCGCGGTGATCGATTCGGGTCTGGCGCGCATCAGCCGCTACAGCATTCGCAATCGATTGCAGCGCCTTCCCATCGAACCCATATCGCAGGCGAGCGCCGATCAGCGCAAGGGCCGCTGCGGCCGATTGGGAGCGGGCCTGTGTCTGCGCCTGTATTCGCAGGAGAATTTCGAACAACGCGGCGCGTTCACCGAGCCTGAAGTTCTGCGTACCAATCTGGCGGCTTTGCTGTTGCGGCTGGCTGCGGAAGAGTTGGGCGATGCAGAAACTTTCCCGTTCATCGATCCGCCGGATTCCCGAGCCATCAATGACGGCTATCGGCTGCTGCAAGAGCTGCAGGCTTTCGATGAGCAACGGCGCATCACCCGGCGCGGACGGGCCATGTCCCGATTGCCGCTGGATCCCAGGCTGGCGCGCGCACTGCTGGAGAGCCAGCGCTTTCACGCCGAAAGCGAACTCTTGGCCATTACCGCCGGATTGAGTGTGCCGGATGTGCGCATCGGTGGGGATGAGTCCGCCGTCGAGGAAACTTTCAACGATGCCAAATCCGAATTCAGCGCACTGCTCAAGCTGTGGCGCGCCTACCGCAAGGCGCGCGAAGGCCCGCGTCGCGAGCTGCGCCGGTGGTGCAAGGAACGGCAGCTGTCGGTGCTGCGGTTGTCCGAGTGGGATGACGTGTACACGCAGGTGGTCGATCGAGCGCGAGAATTAGGCATCATGGCCCAGCGCCAGGCTGCCAGCTACACGGGCATCCATCGCGCCTTGCTGGCCGGCTTTTGCACGCTGGTCGGAACGCGCGGCGAGGACGGCGTGTACCTCGGGACCCGCGGGGTGCACTTCCACATCTTTCCAGGATCGCCGTTGGTGCGGCGCCGGCCGCGCTGGATCATGGCGGCCAACATCGTCGAGACCTCGCGCATCTTCGCCCGGCGCGTCGCCGAGATCGAGCCCATGTGGGTCGAGTCCGCCGCCGCGCATTTGCTGAAACGCGAATTCCTCGAACCGGATTGGAACGAGGACCGGGAGGAGGTCACCGCGCGCGAACGCAGCAGCTTTCTCGGGCTGATTTTGAGCGCCAATCGCATCGTCAACTACGGACCCATCGCACCGGAAGAGTCGCGGCGGATTTTTGCGCGCGAGGGCCTGGTCTATCAGCGCCTGCGGCGCCGGCCCGAGTGGCTGCTGCACAACGATGCCGCCGTGCGCGAGGCGCAAGGCATGGAAGAGAGGCTGCGCACGCGCGACTTGTTACGAAATGCCGAGGCCTTCGTCGATTTCTATGACCAGGCGCTGCCGCGCCAGGTGTCGAGCGCGGCGACCCTGGAATACTTCAGTCGGCATTTGTCGCCGCAGCAGCGCCAGGCATTGCTGCTGGGCCCCGAGCCGATATTAGCAAGAATGCCGCAAGCGGAGGCGCTGGAACAATTTCCCGAGCAGGCGCAGCTCAATGCCTTGCAGGTGCCGGTGGCGTATCGCTTTGCTCCCGGCGAGAGCCAGGATGGGGCCAGTCTCAATATCCCGCTGTTGGCGCTGCCGAGCTTGAGCCGCGAACTGATCGACGCCGCCATCCCCGGGCTGGCCGCGCCGCGGGTCGAAGCGTTGCTGCGTTCCTTGCCGAAGGAGGCCCGCCGCACGCTGATTCCCATCGGCGAGTCGGCCGCGAAATTCTTGGCAGAGCAGGGCGCCGCGGCCGCCGACGTCGTCCACCTGAAACAGTGGCTGCAGCAGACGCGGGGCATCAATGAGTCGCTGATTCGCTTCGCTTTGAGTGCCGTCCCTGCGCATCTGTCTCCGCAACTCGCCGTCGTGCTTGAGGAGAAGATCATCGCTCGCGGCAGTGACTTGGCTGAGTTGCGGCGCCGCTGCGCGGCGGCGGGGCGGGTTGAATTGGATCGTCACGCGAAACATGCCTATGGACTCCTGGGTTCATGGCGCCGTTTCGAACTGGAGCAGCTGCCCGAAACAGTGGCTCTGTCCGTGGCACAGGGCTCGATCACGGTGTTCGCCACGCTGGCGTCGGTCGATCGCGGGTTGTCGGTCAGGTATGAATGGTCCGCCGCCGAGGCTGAGCGCTGTTGGCGGGAAGCATCGACGCGTCTGGCGCGCGTCCTCTTGCATCGACAGGCGCGCGATCTGGCCAAGCAAATGGCCGGCAATTCATCCTTGCTGTTGACGGCCAGCCCCTACCTGGACAGCGATGAGCTGATCGACACGCTGCTGCAGCTGGCGTTCGCGCGCGCATGCTTCGATGAGGAACAGGCGCCGCGTGAGCGCGGCGCCTTCGAACGCGCGGTGGATTCGGGCCGTGAGCGTCTCTATCCTTGCGCGGAAGAGGTCGTGGCCACGGCCCAAGGGTGGTTTGCGGACGCGAGTACGGTGCGCCACCTCATCGACCAACCCGGCGCCAGGCCGTCCGCGGAGGCCATGGAAGAGGGCCGTGAACACCTGCGGCAACTGCTGCGCGCCGAGACGCTCAGATCGCTGCCCCCTGATTGGCTGCGACAATACCCGCGTTACCTGAAGGCCGAGGCTCGACGCTGGCAGCGCCATGGCGCACGGGGCGGCGAAGCACCGACGCTGGCGCGAGAGTTGCTTGAATGGTCGACGCGAGTTCGTGAGGTGCGGCAGCGGCTGGCCGCGGAACTGCGTTGGCTGCCGCAGATGGATGAGTTGCAGCAATGGCTGGAAGAATTTCGCGTGTCGCTGTACGCCCAGGAACTGAAGACCCTGGCACCGGTCTCCGCCACGCGCTTGAATCAACGCATCGCGGAGATCGATGCCTGGCTGCGACGCTAGGAGCCAGCTCCTAGACGTCGAACTTTATTCCCTGAGCCAGCGGCAGCTGCGCGCTCCAGTTGATGGTGTTGGTCTGACGCCGCATGTACGCCTTCCACGAATCCGACCCGGCCTCGCGTCCGCCGCCGGTATCTTTCTCGCCGCCGAACGCGCCGCCGATCTCCGCACCGGAGGTGCCGATGTTGACATTGGCGATGCCGCAATCGCTGCCTTGAGACGATAGAAATTGCTCGGTCGCCTGCAAGCGAGTGGAGAAAATCGCCGATGACAAACCATAGGCGACCGAGTTTTGAATCGCCATTGCCTCATCGAAGCTGTCGTAGGTCATGAGGTAGAGAATCGGCGCAAAGGTCTCGGTCTGCACCACTTGCATGTCGGCGCGCGCGCGGATGATGGTCGGTTCGACGAAATTGCCTGGCCGCTCGAGGACCTTGCCGCCGCACAACAACTGGCCACCCTCGGCTTGCGCCGCGGCGATGGTCGCGCTGTAGCGGGCAACGGCCGCAGCATCGATCATGGGCCCCATCAGCGTGTCGGAGTCCAGCGGATCACCGATGCGAACCTGCGCGTAGGCGGCGACCAGACGTCGCTCCAGCTCTGCAGCGATGGAGCGATGCGCCAATACGCGCCGCGTCGTGGTGCAGCGCTGACCCGTGGTTCCCACCGCGCCGAACACGATGCCCGGCACCGCGAGATCCAGGTTGGCGCTCTCATCGACGATGATGGCGTTATTGCCGCCCAATTCCAGCAAGCTCTTGCCCAGTCGTTGCGCGACTCTCACGCCCACCTGCCGGCCCACGTGGGTCGATCCGGTGAAGGAGATCAGCGCTACTCGCTTATCGTCGACGAATCGGCCGGCAAGCTCCGTGCCTGCATCGATGAACACTTGAAAGATTGCCGGCAGGCCATGGCGTTCCAATACACGATTGCAAATCCGCTGCACCGCCAATGCGCACAGCGAAGTTTTCGGCGAGGGCTTCCACACGGTGGCATTGCCGCTGATGGCAGCAAGAAAAGCATTCCATGCCCACACGGCGACCGGGAAATTAAAGGCTGAAATCACGCCGACGACGCCGAGCGGATGCCACTGCTCGTACATGCGGTGCTGCGGCCGTTCGGAGTGCATGGTATTGCCGTAGAGCATGCGCGATTGACCGACCGCGAAGTCCGCGATGTCGATCATCTCCTGCACCTCGCCGTCGCCTTCCGCCTTGATCTTGCCCATCTCAGAGGACACCAACGTACCGAGAGCATCCTTGTGGGCACGCAGTTCCTCGCCCATCAAGCGAATCGTCTCGCCGCGCTTGGGCGCCGGCACCGCGCGCCAGGCGGCCGCCGCTGCGATGGCTGAGCTCATGACGTGCTCGTAGTCATCGCTGCCGGCGGCACGGACTTGTGCCAAGCGCTGACCATTGGCAGGATTGATGGAGTCGATCAGCGCACCGCCGCTCGAGGCGCTCCAGCCATGACTGCCGGACCAAGTGCCGGGGTTGATGGCCTGCAGGCCCAATTTGTTCAAAGCATCGATACTGTGTTTCATAACGGTTCGGTCGAGTTTCCGGGGCGCGCATTTTGACTTGGTACGGCCCGCAACGCTAGCATCGCTCGAATGTCGATCACTCCTGCCTTGGCCCACTGGCACCCTGCAACCTGGCACAGCCGTCCTGCCACTCAGCAGCCCAAATATGCCGACCCGCTGGCACTGGAGCGGGCCGTTGCATCCTTGAGCCGGCTACCGCCGCTGGTGGTGTCCTGGGAAATCGAAGCGCTGACGGCCAAATTGGCGCTGGCCCAGCGCGGCGAGCAATTTCTGCTGCAGGGCGGGGATTGCGCCGAAAGCTTCGAGGACTGCGAATCCGACAACATTGCGCGGCGCCTGAAGATTTTGCTGCAGATGAGCCTGGTGCTTTTGCAGGGCTTGAAGAAGCCCATTATTCGCGTCGGCCGCTTTGCGGGCCAGTATGCCAAGCCCCGCTCGGCGGATACCGAAACTCGGGACGGCGTCACCTTGCCGACCTATCGCGGCGACAATGTGAACCGGCCGGGATTCAGCCGCGCGGAACGTGAGCCGGACCCGGAGCTGCTGCTGCGCGGCTACGAACGCGCAGCGCTGACATTGAATTTCGTGCGCGCGCTGATCGATGGCGGGTTTGCCGATCTGCATCACCCCGAATATTGGGATCTGGGGTTTTTACGCCACGCGCCGCTGCGCGATGCCTATCAACAAATTGTGGATTCGATTGCCGAATCGATGGATTTCTTCGAGTCCATGAGCGGCCAACGAGTGCACGCCGCCACGCGCGTCGATTTCTACACCAGTCATGAAGGGCTGCATCTGCTGTCGGAACAAGCGCAGACGCGTTACATCGGGCGGCAGAAACGTTGGTACAACTTGTCGACGCACATGCCGTGGATTGGCATGCGCACGGCGGATATCAATGGCGCTCACGTCGAGTATTTCCGCGGCATCGCCAATCCCATCGGCGTGAAGGTCGGGGCGGCCATGAGTGCCGAATGGCTGCAGGAACTCATTCAAGTGCTCAACCCGCAGAATCAACCGGGACGACTGACCTTCATTCATCGATTCGGCATCAAGGACGTGGAACAGCGGCTGCCGGAAATGATCCGCGCCGTGCGCCGCACCGGTACCCAGGTGCTGTGGGTTTGCGATCCCATGCACGGCAACACCGAAACCACTTCGGGCGGCGTGAAGACGCGGCGCTTCGACAACATTCTGGCCGAGGTCGATGCCGCGTTTCGAATTCATGAAGAGGAAGGCTCGATGCTGGGCGGGGTTCACATTGAGCTGACCGGAGAGGATGTCACCGAATGCATTGGCGGGGCGCGCGGATTGACGGAGGCGGATCTGGTACGTGCCTACAAATCGCAGGTCGACCCGCGCCTGAATGCGGAGCAGGCGCTGGAGTTGGCCATGTTGATCGCCCGGCGCTCCGGAATCGCAC
>JAXDQN010000128.1:0-6081 GCA_034667865.1 Gammaproteobacteria bacterium | reverse complement strand
CATGAAAATGCGGGTGGCTGCGCGGCAACTGGGCTAAGAGTTGTGCGTGGGCGGAGGCGTCATTTTCCAGCCTCGCGCGCCACACGCTCCAGTACCGCTGCGCTGTTCAAGATTTCGTGGCCCTCTCCCGGCGCGATGACCATGGACGCGGCGATGCCTCGCGCCGACGCCTTGTCGATGTAGGCCTGCGCATATTCGGGAAGGGTGAGGGTATCCGCGCTGCCCGAGATGGCCGTTATTTTGATTGCGCGGTCCATCTGGTCCAATGCCCGATCGGGTGAGAGGCTGCTGACCGGCAGCAACCAAACGGGACTCCACTGCAGTCGGGCCATGTGCCGACGAAAGGCCGGTACATCGCAGGGGCAGCCGACCAGAAACACCTGCTGAATCAGGCTGCCGCTTCGCGCCGCGACATCGGCGGCGATGGCGGCGCCCCCGGAATGGCCTACCAGTATGATCGACGTCGAGCCGTACTTGATTTTGAGCGCGCGAATCGCAGCCGCAACTGCGTCTGCCACTTCCGCGGTGTAGTTCTCGCCGGAGGCGAATCCCCGATCGCCGTCCGATTTCGCGCCGTAGGGATCGCGGTAGCCGGGCCGCAGCAATGCCACCACCGCGCTGCCTGGCGCCCCTCGAGCCACATCGGCCGCGAATTTGTATTGATAGCTGGGATTGGCGAACGGCGCATCGCCGTGCAGAACCACGACCAGCGGGTTGGCGCCTGCAGCGCGGGTGACGAAAGCTCTGCCGGCCAGCCGGTGACCCTCGGCACCGACCACGATGGGGTCGCCGTGCGCATCGGCGAGCGATTTAGGATCGGCAAATGTGCCCCGGACCGCCATCACTTGCCAGCTAATCGCGCCGATAGCGACGAGCGCGATCAACAAGAATACCGTCACCCAGATGCGTTTGGAGCGCTTCATGATTTGCCTAGAAGGCGATCATATCCAAACCAGCGCTGGTTGGAGGTTATGTTTTACAATCCGCGCATGCTGACAATTCGCCGTATTTTGCTGCTGTGCTCCACGCTGTGCCTGATCTCACCGGTGGTGGCGCAGGAGCGCTTGGGAACGGTTGTCTTTCCAGTGTCTTGCTCACTCGCCGTGGCGTCCGCCTTCAACCGAGGCGTCGCCTTGCTGCATGATTTTTGGTACGAAGAGGCGCAGCTGCAGTTCGAGCAAATATCAAAAACCGATCCGCAGTGCGCCATGGCTCACTGGGGCGCCGCCATGAGCGTGTTCCATCAGATTTGGAACCGGCCGGATGAAAGCGCGGTGGCCTACGGAAAAAAGGCAATGCGTATGGCCGGTTCCCATGCGGCAAAGACTTCGCGTGAAGCCGGCTACATCAATGCGCTCAAAAGCTTCTATGACTTGGCCGGACGCGACTATGCAGCAGGCATTGCTGCGTACGCGGCCGCGATGCAGAAGCTGTATGCCGGCTATCCGCAAGACACGGATGCAGGCGCGTTCTATGCACTTGCCCTGCTGGCCGCAGAATCCCCCACCGACACCAGCTTGAGCGCCCAGCATCGAGCCATGGCTGTGCTCACTCCTCTGTTTCTGCAACATCCGGATCATCCTGGCGTGGTGCACTACATCATTCACGCCTGCGATACGCCGTCGCTGGCGGCGGATGGCCTGGCCGCGGCGCGCCACTACGGCGAAATCGCGGCAACCGCGCCGCATGCGGTGCACATGCCGGGACACATTTTCGCGCGGCTGGGACTGTGGCAGGAGGACATCGATGCGAATGAGCTGTCGGTGACGGCCTCGCATGCGGCGGAGCAGCGGCAGCAAAGCGGCGCCATGGATCAGTTTCACTCCGACGATTTCCTGCTGTACGCCTACTTGCAAACTGCCCGCGATGAACGCGCCCAAGCCGTGTTGCGGGATTCTGCGGCGGCGCTCGAACATTTCACCTCGAAGCCCGGGATGACCGACCACTTCATGATGGGCATGCTGCCTTACTACCGCACCAAGCTCCCGATTTTTTATGCGCTGGAAATGCGCGACTGGACTGCCGCGGCACAGATCGCGCCGATCGAAACCGCGCCGCCGGAAACACAAACTCTCACGTTTTGGGCCCGCAGCATCGCCGCCGGCCATCTTCGCCAACCGCAGCAAGCCAGAGCGGATCTGGCCGACTACGATTTATTGATGGATCGATTGAAAAAGGGGCGTCAAGCCTATTACGCAGAATCCACCGGCGGTCGAATTCAGCGCGAGGAAATGCTGGCGTGGATTGCTTTCGCGGAATCGGATGCAAAAAACGCCGTGACGCATATGCGCGCGGCCGCAGAGCTTCAAGATAAGGTTGGCCAAGGCGAGGTCGACATTCCAGCGCGCGAAATGCTGGGCGATATGCTGCTCGAATCGAACCAGCCACGGGATGCGCTGCTCGAATACCAGCAATCGCTCAAGCTGAGTCCCAATCGCTTCAACGGCTTGTTCAACGCCGGCCGTGCCGCCGAGGCCGCCGGCGATTTACCGCAAGCCAAGCGCTACTACGCCGCGCTGCTCACGACCACGGGAAACGGCTCGCAGTCGTCGCGGCCCGAACTTGTGCACGCCAAAAGTCTGCAGTGATCAGGCGGCTCGACTTCAAGCTCGAGGCCACCGCCTCCGGCTCGCGCGCCCGGGCCGCGCGCTTCACCACGCTGCACAACGAGGTCCTGACTCCCACCTTCATGCCGGTGGGCACGCATGCCGTGGTGCGCTCGCAGCGGCGCGAGGACTTGCTGGAGAGCGGCGCTCAAGTTCTGCTGGCCAATACTTATCACCTGCTGCTGCGACCGGGCACCGAAGTGTTCGAGAAATTCGGCGGTATTCACGGCTTCATGAATTGGCCGCGGTCCGTGCTGACGGACTCCGGGGGATTCCAGATATTTTCGCTCCCCGGCAGCCGCACCTTGACCGAGGAGCATGCCGAATTCAAAAGCTATCTCGACAAGACCATCATTCGTTTGAGCCCGGAACGCAGCATCGAGACGCAAAAGCTCATCGGCGCCGATATCATGATGGTGCTGGATCAATGCGTGCCGTCGACGGTGGATCACGCGACTGCCCGCAGCGCCATGGAACTGACACATCGCTGGGCGCATCGCTGCCTCGCGGCTCGCGGCGACACACACCAGGCGCTGTTCGGCATCGTCCAAGGCGCAAGCTATGAGGATTTGCGCATCGAGAGCGCGCACGTCATCAGCGAACTGCCTTTCGACGGCTACGCCATCGGCGGTCTCGCGGTGGGTGAAACCAGCCGGCAGCGCGAGGATTGCACGGCCACCGTCACCGCTCTACTGCCAACTGATCGCCCACGCTATCTAATGGGGGTGGGAACGACGCGAGATTTGCTCGAGGCCGTGCACCGCGGCGTCGATATGTTCGACTGTATTCTGCCTACCTCGCTGGCGAAGCAAGGGGTCGCCTTCACCAGCATGGGCCGACGCGATCTACGCCGCGCCGCCTACCGCGGCATGGAGGGGCCGATCGATCCGCGCTGCAGCTGCTATACCTGCAGGACCTATTCGATCGCCTATCTGTTCCACCTGCAGCGCGCCAACGAATTCACCGGCTGGCAGCTATTGGGACTGCATAACATTCATTTCTATATGCAGCTGATGCGCACGATGCGGGAGCATATATTGGCGGGCACCTGGCTGCCTTTCTACGCTGCACAGCGCGATCTGCTGGATGCGCGCGACAGCTATGGCGCGCCGGTACGCCATGTCACCAAGGCACAACGGCGCAGCCGCCGCTTGAAACGCGGCCGCTATGAGGTTCTGGTGCGCGACGAGGTGGGCTTCATCCGGGACTGTGGCTCGGGCGAGGTGATGCACTCGGTCACCGATCCGGCACTAGAGGCCCGCTCCTTGTATGTCGAGCAATCGCGATTGGTCGAACGGGTACAGGCGGGCGGGTCGGAAGTGCTGGTGGTTTGGGATGTGGGGCTCGGGGCCGGGGCCAACGCGATGGCGGCCATACACGCGGTCGAGAGTTGCGGCGTTGGAGCGCAGCGTCGTGCGCTCAAAATAGTCAGTTTCGAAAACGATCTGGATTCGCTCGAGTTGGCGCTGGATCATCCACGCTGGTTCAAGCACCTACGTCATCCCGCACCGAGGTCGCTGCTGGCTCAGCGTTCTTGGTCCAATCCCGCGGCCGCACTTGATTGGCAGCTCCTGGTGGGCGATTTCAACGTGCAAAAATTCGCTGCGCCGCCGCCCGATATTATTTTTTTCGATCCCTTTTCCTTTAAAACCGATGGCGCACTGTGGACTCAGGCGGCGTTTGCCGAACTGTTGCAGATCTGCTCCGGCTCGGCCACCGAGCTGTTTACCTACAGCTATTCCACCAGTGTGCGGGCAGCGATGTTGGCCGCAGGATTCCATGTGGCGAAAGGGCGCAGCGCCGGTCCGAAACCCGAAACCACCATCGGCTTGTCGCCGCGTGCCGCTGCGCTGGATCACGGCCGCGAACTATTGGGTCGGGAGTGGCTGGACAAATGGCGGCGCAGCGACGCGCAGGCGCCCTACGGTAGCGGTGCGCAGGATGATTCTTGGCGAGATGCGATTCCGGCGCATGCACAATTTCGCAGTTGGCCGCCAATCGGCGCAACTTGATATCATCGCGGCCCGTCAGCGGCTCAAGCCAGGAGAACTCAATGAATGACGCTGTTATCGTTGCCACCGCGCGCACGCCCATCGGACGTGCATATCGCGGGGCTTTTAACGACACTTCGGGACAGCGCTTGGCCGAACATGCGGTGCGTGCCGCGGTTTCGCGCTCCGGAATCGATCCGCAGGAAATTGACGATGTGGTTCTCGGCTGCGCCATGCAGCAGGGCACCACCGGCAACAATGTGGCGCGGCAGGCAGCGCTGTTCGCAGGCTTGCCGGTGACCACGTCGGGAACCACGGTGGACCGCCAGTGCGGTTCCGGCATGCAGGCGATCGCCATGGCCGCGACACGAGTCATGACCGGCGAGTTCCAAGCGGCGGTGGCAGGCGGCGTCGAATCCATCAGCTTGGTGCAGAACGAGCATGCCAACCGCTTCCATGTACAGGATCCGGACCTGCTGAAAATCGTTCCGGCCATGTACATACCCATGATCGACACCGCGGAAAATGTCGCGGTTCGCTACAAAGTTTCCCGCGAGGCTCAGGACGAGTATTCGCTCGAAAGCCAGCGCCGCACCGCGGCAGCGCAAGCCGCCGGCCGCTTCGATGCGGAGATCGTGGCGCTGAAAACTCACATGGCCATATACGACAAGGCCACAGGCGCAGTGCTGGAAAAAAAGGAAATCACGCTGATCAAGGATGAGGGCAATCGCGCGGACACAACCCTGGCAGGATTGGCGGCGCTCAAGCCCGTGCGCGGCCCGGGAAATTTCATTACCGCGGGAAACGCCAGCCAGTTATCGGATGGCGCCAGCGCCTGCGTAGTGGTGGATGGCAAGTATGCAGAGAAGCGCGGACTGAAGCCGCTCGGAATTTTCCGCGGCATGAATGTTGCCGGCTGCGAGCCGGATGAGATGGGCATTGGGCCGGTGTTCGCGGTTCCAAAGCTGTTGAAGCGCTTCGGCCTGAAGATCGACGACATTGGGCTGTGGGAGTTGAACGAAGCTTTCGCCGTGCAGGTCATTTATTGCCGCGACAAATTGGGTATCGACCCCGCCAAGCTGAATGTGAGTGGCGGCGCCATTTCCATAGGCCACCCCTACGGCATGAGCGGTGCGCGCATGGCGGGCCATGCGCTGATCGAAGGCAAGCGCCGGGGCGTGAAGTATGCCGTCGTTACCATGTGCATCGGCGGCGGCATGGGCGGCGCCGGCTTGTTCGAAATCGTTTGAACTGACGAGCAATCAATGGCCAGCACGTTGTTCGATTTGTCGGGGCAGATGGCGCTGATCACCGGTTCATCGCGCGGCATCGGCAAGGCGATCGCCGAAGAAATGGCGGCGGCCGGCGCCAAGGTCGTGATCTCTTCGCGCAAGCAGGACGCTTGCGATGAAGTACGCGATCAAATCCGCGCGCGCGGCGGTGAAGCCATTTCGATTGCCTGCAACATAGGCCGCAAAGAAGAA
>JAXDQN010000127.1:0-2774 GCA_034667865.1 Gammaproteobacteria bacterium | reverse complement strand
GTTTGGCCGCCGAATTCACCGTGGTGTTTCGCGGCTCGAATGCCTTGTGCCGTGAATTCAGCCTGATGCTCGAGGCGACGGGCATCGAGCATGACATGGCGTTGCGCGATGAGTCGTGGGCCTTGACGGTTGCGCCGACATGGGTGCCTAGAGCCGAAGAAGAGATACGCCGTTATACGGCCGAGCGCAGCATTGCACGCCCGCGAATCAAGTTCATCGAGCCGTTCACCGGCGGGTGGATTGGCGGCGGCATATTTGCGTTGGTTCTATTGCTGGTGGCCTATGCCGCGGGTCTGCATCTCTTAGGCATAGATTGGTTTGCAGTCGGCGCCGTGAATGCAGGTCCTGCCCGCAACGAGTGGTGGCGGGCGATCACCGCCGTGACCCTGCACCTGGACCAACTGCACCTGATCAGCAATTTGTTTGCAGGCTTGATAGTCGGCGCGGCGGCCAGCCAATTGCTCGGACCCGGGGTGGCGTGGTTCGCGGCGCTGGCCGCAGCCGCCGCCGGCAACTATGTGGAAATGTGGATCGCGCCTTCCGCGCATCGGGCGGTGGGTGCTTCATCGGCGGTGTTTGCCGCGCTCGGGTTGGTCACCGGACTGGCTTGGAGCTACCGATTCAGTTTGCGCGAGAGGCGCTGGTACCGCTGGGCGCCGCTCATCGTCGGTGCTTCGCTGTTGACGTTGTTCGGCGCCGGCGGCGAGCGGGTCGACGTCCTCGGGCATCTGCTGGGGTTTTCATTCGGTACGCTCGCTGGCTGGTTATTGGCCATTGCGCGCGTACCGCGCGGCCGCGCCGCGCGAACACAATGGCTGTTTGGCGGCGCGGCCGTGCTGTCGATAGCGGTCGCCTGGCTTCTGGCGCTGCAAGCCGCGCCCGCTTGAAGCTCAGGCCTTGGGCAGCGCGCCTGTGGGCGTGAGCTTGTCGATCGCCTGGGGCAGCACCTGCGAAAGCTTGGCGGCAAGTACATCGGGGGAAAGCCCGACCTTGGCCGCCAATTCCTTCACGGCGTCGGAGCCGAATGCTTGGTGAATCTGATCGGCGCTAATGGGTTGATTCATTCCCGTCCCGACCCACGAGCGAACCGTACCGCCGAGGCCCTGCTGCTCCAGTTGGGCCACGATGCCTTGTATGCCGCCGTGCTTTTCGATCAGGCCATTGATCACGGTGGCCATTTCGGCGCCCACGACTCCGCCCAATATTCCGTCGAACATCCCCATACACCCCTCCTAGTTTTGTCCGTGACTAAAAGCCGAATACAACATTGACCGAGGCCACCGTGTCCAGCTTCTTCAGCGGCGCGGGCGGTTTGGTGTTGTCCGCTATCCCGTAGCCTACGCTCAAGGCCAGCCGATCGGACATTTTTACCGTCACTGCCAGCTCGTCGTGCAGCAGCGTATTGTCGGAGCCCGATTCCGCCAAGAACTTGTTGGTAAACACGGTGGTTTTGGTGAAGGCATGCGAAAAGTCCACGCCTACCGTGCCGATGGCGTTGCCGGAGGCATCACCCGGGTCCCGCGAAATAACTTCGCCGTTGTCGGCCTTGGTAATGGTCTCCGGACGCAGCCGCCGGTAGCCGGCGCCGGCCTGAACCGTCAGTTTGGTATCGTTGGTGTCGAGGATCTTGTATCCCATGCCGCCCGTGATGCTGCCTTGGTAGACGAAACCGTCGAATAAATCGTGTTCGAAGCGCAAGCCGCCAAAGGCGAAGAGGTTGGCTGAGTAGTTGTAGTTGGTTTGTTCGCGCGTTTCCCAGCGTTCCGCCGACACCAGGCCGGAGCTCTTGCCATATAAGCCGCCCACGTAGAGTTCGTTTTTCCATTCGCCGTCGTAGCGCAACACGTCAATATTGCCGTTGATCGATTCGGCCTCGCTGTTGCCGCGGGAGTCCAGGAATCCGAACTGCCCCTTGCCGATCCAGGTGTGTTGCGGAGGCGGCGGCGCCGGTGCTTCGTCGGCGAGGGCGGCCAGTACGGGGGCCAAACTCAAGAGTGTGGTCGCGGTCCCGATGATGCGAATAATAGCCATGATACCTTCCTATAACGATAAATAAGACTGTGAGGGCCGCGCGCAGGAATAGCTCAGCGTCCGGATCTGGCGCCCGGTTCGCAGCGAGGCCGAAAAACTTTACGCGCGATTGGCCAGCAAGTCGCGAATTTCCTCGAGAAGCATTTCCGACCTGGGCGGCGGTGGTGGTGGCGCTTCGGCTGCCACTGCGGGCTTCTTGAGCTTGTTGATGCCCTTGATGCAAATGAACAAAACGAAGGCGATGATCGCAAAATCAAAAATGGTCTGGATGAAGGCGCCGTACTTCATCAGTACTTCCTTACCCGCCGGGTCCTTGCCCAAGGTGACGGCAAGATCGGAGAAATTTATGCCGCCGATGACCTTGCCAAGCACAGGCATGAAGAGATCGCCGACCAAGGAGGACACGATTTTGCCGAAGGCGGCGCCGATGATCACACCGACGGCCAAGTCGACCACGTTCCCCTTCATCGCAAATTCTTTAAATTCTGATCCGATGCTCATGTCGATGTCCCTTCTTTTTGGGGGGTGTGCGCAGGCATGGTACTGAGCGTGCGTACTACGGGCAAGTGATCTTCAGGTGACTTTAATGCACGGCGCCAAAGACTTTCTTGAGCAGGTTGCTCGCCTGTCCCAGCGGATCTTTGCGGATGGCGCGTTCTTCGTCGGCCATGATGAGGAACAGACCGTCCAGTGTCCTATCGGTTACGTAGCCTTCGAGACTGGCATCGTCGGGTTTCAGCACG
>JAXDQN010000126.1:0-13049 GCA_034667865.1 Gammaproteobacteria bacterium | reverse complement strand
GGCCTGTATTTTTTTGCCGACTGCATCCAAAGGCTCGATGAGCCGCATCTTATTGCGGTCAATCACTTGATGCGGAATTTCTGACGGCAACGCTGTCAGCGATCGAACACCGGCTGCGCCTGCGTGTTCGATATCGCGTCGCCGCGGTGGTTGCCGCAATCGCCATCGCCGTGTTGCTGATGCCCTGGCTTGTCTCCGTGCCGATTGGTCTGCTGCTGGTTTACCGCAACGGCTTGAGGCGGCTGCGGTAGTACTCGGCGCGCTCGGCATAATTGGCCGCGACCTTCAGCAAATTGTCGCGCTCCTCTGCGGTGAGTTCGCGCACCAGCTTTGCGGGCGCACCGAATATGAGGCCGCCATCGGCAAAAACCTTGCGTTCGGTGATGATGGCGCCTGCCCCGATCAAGCAGCCTTTGCCGATCACGGCGCCGTTCAAGACCACCGATTGAATCCCGATCAGCGAGCCCTCGCCCACCGTACAACCGTGCAACATTGCTTGGTGGCCGACCGAGACCTGCTTGCCGATGGTCAGCGGAAATCCCGGATCGGTATGCAACACCGCGCCGTCTTGAACGTTGCTCGAAGCGCCAATGTCGATGTGCTCGTTGTCGCCGCGCAGCGTGGCGCCGAACCAAACGCTGGAGTTCTCACCCAGAGTCACATTGCCCAGCACAGTGGCATTGGGCGCGACATAGGCGCTCGATGCGATGCGCGGTGACACGTCACCGAGAACAAAAATGCTCATGTATCGAAGTTCCTTGCAGCCGGCATCGCGACATCATCCTGGAGTCGGCTGCTATCATCAACGGAAATGCAACGATCTTCCTGGGTAAACATGCTGCGGCTGTGGGGTCTGATGGGCGCCACCGCGGCCCCGTCGGTGCGCTGCTCGGTACTGGTCGCGCTGCTGTGCTTGACGGCTTGGGGCGCCGTGGACTGGCTGTACGCACAACCGGATCCGCAGTTCTTTCTGGCGAACATGCCGTTGTTGGCATGGTATGCGTTGGCAATTTTAGGATTGGCGGCATTGCTGCGCTGGCGAGCCACGCCCGCTCCCACGTTTGCAGCAACGTTTGCGCTTGCGGTGGGTTCGATCCCCGTTCCCTTGCTGTTGGCCGGGGTTGCCGCCGACTATTTGAACTCGCGCTGGCTGTGGGGAGTGTCGGCGTGCGCCGCTGTTTACGGCCTGGTTTATCTGGCGCGCGGATTGCGCAGCCTCACCGGCCAGCCGCAGCGGCTCGCCGCATTGCGTGGAATCGTGTTCATCGTCGGCTTCATCGCAGCGACCGATGCGCTCGATGTCATTCCCGACATGTGGGCGACACCTGAACTCGATGCGCCGCTTGCCTCGACGGACGAGTCGCTGGCGGATGCAGAAGGCATCCTCTTCGATCAATCGGGCCGCATCGACGGGTTGCTGGCCGACATCGAGGCGCAACCGGCTGCAAAGCCCAGGGCCTTCTTTTTGGGCTTTGCCGGCGTCGGCGCTGAGAAAGTATTCGCCCAGGAAATCGGACTCGCCGCGCGGGTCTTGGGCGAGCGCTACGACATCGGCAATCGCAGCCTGTCCCTGATCAACGATGAGCGCGATCTGGAGCAGGCGCCGCTCGCCAGCGTCTCGGCGCTGCGCTACGCACTGCATGGAATGGCGCAGCGGATGAACCTCGATCGCGATGTGCTGTTTTTGGCGATCTCGTCGCACGGCTCACAGGATCCCGCGATTGCCGTATCAAATTCCCAACTGCCGTTCAACGATATGACGGAACGGGATCTGACCGAGGCGCTGCGACAGTCGGGCATCAAATGGCGCGTCATCGTCGTCTCGGCCTGTTACGCGGGAGGCTTCATTGATTCCTTGAAAAGCCCAACCACGGTGGTGATCTCGGCCGCCGCCGCCGACCGCACGTCCTTCGGCTGTGGAACCGCTAGTGATCTGACTTATTTCGGCGAGGCCTTCTATCGTGACGCGCTTCCGGAAGCAAGAACGCTGCGCGAGGCCTTCGACAAGGCCAAGACAGCCATCGCCGAGCGCGAACGGCGCGAGCGCCAGGAATCCTCGAAGCCGCAGGCCTTCTTCGGTGCGCAGATGGACGCGAAACTCGCCGCCATCAAAACGCCGGTGCCCTGATTCCCCACCGCCCTGCTAGGCTACGGCATGAATCCGATAACCCATCGCACGGTCGACAGCAACGGCATCCGCCTGCATATCGCCGAACAGGGCAGCGGCCCCATGGTGCTGATGTGCCATGGATTTCCGGAGTCTTGGTACTCGTGGCGCCACCAGATGCAGGCGCTGGCCGACGCCGGCTTTCACGCCGTGGCGCCCGATATGCGCGGCTACGGGCAAAGCGATCGTCCCCCCGGAATCGATCAGTATTCGCTGTTCCATCTGGTCGGCGACATGCTGGGCATCTTGGATGCGTTGGGCGAGCAACAGGCCGTGATCGCCGGGCACGATTGGGGCGCGCCGGTTGCCTGGCATTGCGCGTTGATGCGGCCGGATCGCTTCCGTGCCGTGATTGGTTTGAGCGTGCCCTACCGTCCGCGCGGCAGCGTCGCGCCGACCTCGGTGATGCCGCAGACCGCGGACGCGTCTTTCTACCAGCTATATTTTCAGACTCCCGGTGTGGCCGAAGCGGAACTCGAGGCCGACCCGCTGCTCTCGCTGCGACGAATTTTATATTCCGGCTCGGGAGACGTTCCGCGCAAGAACCCGGGACCTGCGAGCAGCGGCGTAGGCATGGTGCCGCGCTCCGGCGGATTTCTGACCCGGATGCCGGACACTCAAGAACTGCCGGCGTGGCTTACCGAGGCCGACTTGAATTTCTATGCGGATCAGTTTCGGCAATCCGGGTTTCGCGGCGGCCTCAATTGGTATCGCAACATCGACCGCAATTGGGAGCTGATGGCGCCGTATGCGCGCGCGCCCATCGCCGTACCGGCGCTATACATGGCCGGCGATCTCGACTTGGTGGTGGCATTTCCTCGCATGAAGGAAGTGATCGCGGACCTGAAGCGATACATACCGCTGCTGCGCGACAGCGTCATGCTGCCAGGCTGCGGCCACTGGACCCAACAGGAGCGAGCTGCGGAAGTGAATCAGCACCTGCTTGCGTTCCTGCGCGGACTTTAGTTTTCGAGCCCGGAGAAGAAAAATGATCAGCACGAAAAGTACCGCGGCCCCCGCCCCACAGCATCAATTGAGCCAGTCGTTGCGGGCGCGGCATCTGGCCATGATTTCGATCGGCGGCATCATCGGCGCAGGTTTGTTCGTCGGCAGCAGTACGTCCATTCTGGCCGGCGGCCCTGCCGCCTTCATCAGTTACGCGATTACCGGCTTTCTGATCCTCATGATCATGCGAATGCTGGGGGAAATGGCCACGGCGTTGCCGAACGTGCGCTCCTTCACCGAGTTCGCGCGCGCGGGCTTGGGCAATGGCGCGGGATTCGTGGTGGGGTGGCTGTACTGGTATTTCTGGGTGCTGGTGGTGCCGGTGGAGGCGATTGCCGGCGCCAAGATCTTGCAGCACTGGTGGCCGCAAGTCTCGCAATTGCAAATCGGCCTCGGCTTGATGACAGTGATGACCTGCGTCAACCTCATGTCCGCACGCTCGTACGCGGAGTTCGAATTTTGGTTTGCCTCGATCAAAGTGGCGGCCATCCTGGCTTTCATCGCCATCGCGGCCTCTTATGCGTTTGGCTTCACTGCGCCGAGCGGCGCCACCTTCGATAATCTGACCCGCTACGGTGGCTTCGCTCCCAACGGCTGGATCGCCGTGCTGGCCGCGGTTCCCACGGTATTTTTCGCGATGACGGGCGCTGAAATCACCACCATCGCCGCCGCGGAATCCGCCGAACCGGGCCGCGCGGTCGCCAGGATGAGCACCACCGTCATCTGGCGGATTTTGATTTTCTACGTGATCTCGTTGTTTCTGATCGTGTCCGTCATCCCCTGGAACACGGTGCAATCGGGCGAATCCCCGTTCACCCTGGCGCTCAACACCATGCACGTGCCATTGGCCGGCAACATCATGAGCGCCATCATTCTGACCGCCGTGCTGTCCTGCCTGAACTCGGCTTTCTACGTCAGCTCGCGCGTGTTGTTCATTCTGGCCGGGCGGCGCGACGCGCCGCAGATGTTGATCAAGCTCAATTCCCGCCGCGTCCCCGTGGCATCCGTGCTGATCGGCGCCGCAGCCGGATTTGTCGGCATCATCGCAGCGACCCAAGGCTCCCAGAAGGTGTTCGACTTTCTCGTCAGTTCTTCCGGCGCGGTGATCGTGTTCGTCTACATCACCATCGCGATAGCGCAAATTTCTCTGCGGCAGCGACGCGAACGCGAAGGCGGCCCGCAACCCGCGGTCAAAATGTGGCTGTTCCCTTACTTGAGTTACGCGGCCATTGCAGGCATGAGCGCGGTGCTCATCGCGATGGCATTCACCAAATCGTTGCAGCAGGATTTGAAGTTCAGCCTGTTGAGCTTGGTGGTCGCGATTCTCGCCTATCGCGTCGTGCGGCGGGTCAGGTCGCCCGCGCCGGCAGAATCGAAGACATAGGCGCACCCAAGATCATATTTTCTTTAACTGGTCAAGCGATAAAAATCGCATCATCAGTTATAAAGTGTACCCTCCTCACGCACCGTTCTTTGGCACGATGGATCCACAGCTTGTAGCAACTTCAAAGTTTCGAAGCTGACGATTTAGGAGAATCTCGCGCCGGCAAGCCAGCCAACTCCCCCGCTGGTGCGATATCCCGGCGGCGTGGGCCCTCAAAGCCCACGCCGTTTTTTACTTGACGCTCGCGTCACGGTTGAAGCGACCCACTGCCTGGTATACATGGCAGTTAATGCGGCACTTCGCCCAACCACATTCACCATGATTGCGATGCTGCAGGCCCGCGTCGATGGCCTGTGGGCGAGTGCGCACATTCGCAACTACTTGCGATCGAAGCAATCATCGCCGATTTCAAGCGCCATGGCTCGACGGTGATGCCACCGGCGCGGCAATACTTTCCAGCAGCTCGCAGGCGTGCGCCAGCGTTGCCGGGGAGTCCACGCGGCTGGAGAACTGTCGGCAGCGCTGCATGAGTGACGCGTCATCCAACAGCTGCCGCATGACGGGCGCGACCCGCGCGGCGCGATAACGGCTGTCGGGTATACAGCGTCCCAGGCCCAATTGTTCGATGCGCCAGCCGCTGTCGAACTGATCATAGCCATGTGGCACCACCAGGTGGCGAACTCCCGCCTTTATACCTTGCGCCAACGTGCCGATGCCGCCGTGATACACCATCAAGCTGGCCCGCGGCAGCAGGCGGCTGAAGGGCAAATAGCCGAACACCTGGATGCCGGACGGCAGATGGCGCGGCACCTGCTCCGGGAAATTGGTCACCAGCATGGCGCGTGCGCCGATGCGGTTGGCCGCATCGACCGACTCGCGGAAAAATCGCTGCATGGTCGAGCCCGCGGAGCCTGGAGTCACGATCATGGGCGGTGCACCTGCGGCGAGAAACTCCTCGGCCCGCTGCAGGCTGTCGCTCGCGCCATCGTCGTCGAATTGCGCGAATCCCACGGTGTGCGTGTTCGCCGGCCAATCGGGCTGCGGCGCGGCGAACCATTGCGGAAACATCGCCAGCACCAGCCGCGGCGAATTCATCCAGCGATCCATGACCCGGGCCACGGGCGCAAGCCCCAGCGTCGCACGGAATCGATTCAACGGCTGCTTCAGATGGCGATCCAACACCAGCGCATCCACCAGCGAAAACAGGACTTGCTTCATCCAGCGCGGATGCGCGGCGGAAAGCCTGATGTTGCCCAGCATCCCTTGATCGGCGTAGGTGCGGATGATGCTGGGCTGCAAGTGCACCGACGCGCTGGGCACCCCGAGCTTTTCTTGGGCGACGCGGCCGCCAAATGCCAACGTGGAGAAGGCGACGACGGTATTCGAGTCCGCGCGCTGCTCGATGTGACGATAGGTCTCGGCAATGGCGGGAACGATGACGCTGGCGATGATGGCGAAACCCTTGCGCAGGTGCCAGACATCCGGATTGCCGATGGCAACTTGCGCATCTTTCAGCTTGCCCAGCGCCAGGAATTCCAGTCCCTGCGATTCGATCAACGCCTGGAACAGCGGATTGGTCAAAACGGTGACGCGGTGTCCACGCTGCTGCATCGCCCGACCCAGCGCAATGAAGGGATGTACATCGCCGGAGCTTCCGAGCGTGGGCAGCATGACGTGGAGCGCTCGCATCAGCTAGCGTTCGAATTTGGTCGATAGGATGATCGACGAGGTGGTGCGCTCGACGCCATCGAGCGCACCGATTCGATCGATGACCTGATCCATCTCAGCCACCGAGGTGGCGGCGGCCACCGCAATCAAATCGACATCGCCGCTGACCGAGTGCAGCACCAATACCTGGGCGATGTTGCGCAATGCCGCGGTGACCGACCGCGCCTCCTTCGGACCCACCTTGATCATGACATGGGCGCGGACAGCCGCCAGCCCATGCTCAGGCGCCAAGCGCACGCCGTAGCCGACGATCACGCCGTGTTTCTCCAGGCGCTCAATGCGGCTTTGGACGCTGGTCCGGGATCGGCCGACCAGACGCGCCAGTTGAGCCGTCGATGCCCGCGCGTTCTCGCGCAAGGCCAGCAGCAGGCGTTCGTCGATCGAATCCATGGCATTTCGCCGTTTTGTTACTGCGAATAGACGTAATTATACCTTGATAATGTCCATATTTACCCTACCTTTCGCAGGGTATTGGGATAAAAATACTGTAAATATTCGGGAGAAAGATATGAAAGACATCGTCATCGTCGGCGCGGGCAAGATCGGTTCCATGATCGCCGAACTATTGGTGGGATCTGGCGATTACGCCGTCACCGTGGTCGATCGCTCCCAAGCACAACTGAGCCGGCTCGAGACGACTGCCAAAATCGGCAAGATTGCCGCGGACATTACCCAGGCGGGCGCGCTGCAAAAGATCCTGACCGGCAAGTTTGCGGTGTTGTCGGCTGCGCCCTATCACGCCACGCGCACCATCGCGGAGGCGGCCAAGGCCGCGGGTGCGCACTACCTGGATTTGACCGAAGACGTGGCCAGCACCCGCGTGGTGAAGCAGCTCGCGGAAAACTCGCGCACGGCTTTCATTCCGCAATGCGGGCTTGCGCCCGGATTCATCACCATCGTCGCCAGCGATTTGGCATCGCGGTTCGACGAACTGCACGATGTGCGCATGCGCGTCGGCGCCCTGCCGAAATTTCCCTCCAATGCGCTCAACTACAATTTGACCTGGAGCACCGACGGCGTCATCAACGAGTACTGCGAACCGTGCGAGGCCATCGTCAATGGCCAGCTGCGCGAAACGCAGCCGCTGGAGGAGCTGGAGGAGTTCTCGCTGGACGGAATTCTGTATGAAGCCTTCAACACCTCGGGCGGTCTCGGCACATTGTGCGAAACGCTGGCCGGCAAGGTGCGCAATCTGAACTACCGCACCATTCGCTATCCGGGGCACGCCGCCATCATGAAGGCGCTGCTCAACGATTTGCGGCTGCGCGATCGCCGCGAACTCTTGAAGGACATTTTGGAAAACGCCGTGCCGATCACCTTGCAAGACGTGGTCATCGTGTTCGTCACCGTCAGCGGCATGCGCGGCGGTCAGCTGATGCAGGAAACCTACGCGAACAAGATTTACGCGACCCCGGTCGGCGGCCGCGTACGCAGCGCCATTCAGATCACCACGGCCGGAGGCATCTGCGCCGTGCTGGACATGCTGAGTGCCGGAAAGCTGCCGCAATCGGGCTTGATACGTCAGGAAGAAATCGGCTTGAGCGAATTTCTCGCCAACCGTTTTGGCAAGTGCTACGCACTCGCCCCGCCTGCGGCGGCCAACGCGGCTTAAGTCCTACGCGCGGCGATGAACTCCTGAATATCGGCCAGGGTAGGTGCTCGGCCGCGGATCGGCGGGCTGAGCGCGGCCACCGTGTCGGCATGCGCCACTTTGGGGTAAAGCTTCAACGTCACAGACACGCCGCGCGCGCTCAGCGCGCTGGCCAAGTTGCGTGAGTTTTTCGGCCACACCGTCTCGTCCTTGAGGCCGTGCGCCAACAGCATGGGCGGCGCATCGGCGCGCACGTAGTTGATGGGTTGCGATTCGGGATACAGCGCGGGCGGCCCAAACATATCCTGCACGTCCGCTTCGAGCAGCGGCAGAAAATCATAGGGTCCCGACAGGCCGATGACACCGGCAATGGCCGGCGCCGGACCGGTGGCGCTCAAGTAGCGTGGATCGAGCGCCAACAGGGCGGCCATGTGCGCGCCGGCCGAATGACCCATGAGGAACAGCTGGCGCGGGTCGGCGCCGAATTCGCCCGCGTGCGCCACCGCCCATTGCACCGTCTGCGCCGCGTCATCCATGAAGCCCGGCATGTGCACCTGTGGGTAGTGGCGATAGTTGGCAATTAGCGCGACGTAGCCCGATTCGGCCAGGGCGGCGCCGACGAAGCGATAGTCGGACTTGTCCCCGCTCTTCCAGCGGCCGCCGTGCCAGAAGATGATCAACGGTTTGGGCGGGACCGCCATCGGCGCCGCGGGCGGCGCGCCTGGCGCCGCTTTGTCGGGCACATAAACATCCACGCGCTGCTGCGGATCGGCGCCGTAGGCCAGATTCGTGTGCCGAGTGTAGGCGCCGAATACCGCCGGCGCGTTCGCCGCAAAGAACGCCACGCGCGAACAACCGGCGGCGATCAACGTCACCAGTCCCGTTAGCGCCGTGCGGCGCGATACCGGTTTGATTTTACCGGCAGGCATAGGTCGGCTGGTCGCCTCGATCGAGAATGCCGCGCTCGATCAACCACTGCCGCGCATCCGCGGCGTCGCCGCGAAACCAGGCGGCCGCGCTGCCCAAGCGGAAGGTGTAGCCCCATGCATCCATATCGAGGCACATGCGCTCGCATCCCACATTCGGCAGCGAATCGGCCAGCACGATTTGCAGATAGCACACGGCGTTTTCCTCGGCGTGATCGCCGCCGGCATCGGTGTCCAGGCCGGCGCGCCGCTCCGGCGTCATGCAGATGAAATGCGCGCTTTCATGCAGCACCGAATGCACCGGGGTATCCAAGCGCGCATAGATGCGCGAGGCGATCAGGCCGGCCTCTTGTTCGCCCCAGTACGAACCCGGGATGACTTGCTCGGGCGCGATCAATTGCAGCTCCAGACCGAATCGCTCCAGCAGCATTTGCAATGCAATTCGGTCAATGGCGTTGAGCCGCAGCAACCCAGCGCCGTCGCTACTTCAAACTCGTCAGACGGTGCATGGCAATCGACACGAGATCGCGCGCCATCTGCTGGCGCAGGATATCGGCTTCATGCTCCTTGGCCAGTTGCACGTTTTCTTCGAAGCTGTAGTCCTTCGACAGGCTGACGGTTTGCGGCCCCAACAATTGCTTATCGCCGGCGTGCACGTCGAAGGTGATGGTATAGGTGAGCTCGTATTCGGTGGGAATGTTGGTGGCCGACACCGATAAGGTGCGTTGTTCGACCAAATCCTTGGTGACATTGATGCGCGCGGTGGCCAGTTCGCTGGTGGGCTGCAGCACGGCGCCGGCGCTCTTCAGCCGACGCTCGAACTCGCGCGAGAAATCCGTGTAGGGATCTTTGAGGGACAAATAAGCGTGCTGCATGACGGACGGCAAACGCTCGCTGCCGGCCAGCCGGAAACCGCAGCCGCTCAACAGCGCCGCGGCCGCCAACATCAGGCAGCCGGCGCTTAGGCCTACGCGATTTGCGTGAATCATGCTGCGATTAGACCACGATGTTGACGAGTTTGCGGGGCACGATGATCACTTTGCGCACCGCTGCCCCGGCGATGAACTTCTGCACGTTGGAGTCCGCCAATGCCGCCGCACGCACGCTGCCTTCGTCGGCATCGACAGCGACCGAAATGTGGCCGCGCAACTTGCCGTTCACCTGCACCACCATATTCACGGTGGAGGTTTCCAAAGCCTCGGCATCGGCCGCCGGCCACGCAACTTCGATGAGGGCTTGCGGATGGCCCAAGGCCTGCCACAGCGCGTGGGTGACATGCGGAATGATGGGCGATAGGCCGATGACTGCGATTTCCAATGCCTCCTGCGCGACGCTGCGCTCCTGGGCATCGGAGTGCGGAAATTTGGCCAATGCGTTCAGCAACTCCATCACCGCGGCGATGGCCGTGTTGTAGGTTCTGCGGCGTCCCAGATCATCGGTAACTTTGGCCAAGGTCTGATGCGCCTGGCGGCGCATGGCGCGCTGCGCATCATTCAGGCTCGACTTTTCCAGCGCCGGCGGCGGTCCCTGCGACACATGATCATGCACCGCCTTCCACAGCCGCTTGATGAAGCGATAGGCACCCTGCACGCCTTCGTCGGACCATTCCAAGGTCTGATCCGGCGGCGCGGCGAACATGGTGAACAGCCGTGCAGTATCCGCGCCGAACTCGCCCACCAATTCGATTGGGTCGACACCGTTGTTCTTCGACTTGGACATGGTTACCACGCCGCCCGACTCGACCTCTTGGCCGTCGGCGCGCAGCACGGCCACGCGCTTCTGGGTGATCTTGTCGGTGGTCACCGTCACGTCGGCCGGATTGAAGTACTCGATGCGGCCCGAGGCGGGTTTGCGGAAGAACACCTCGTTCAGCACCATTCCTAAGGTGAACAGATTGGTGAACGGCTCCTTGAACGGCACGGAGCCCATCTCGCTCATGAAACGGGTCCAGAAGCGCGCGTACAGCAGGTGCAGAATGGCGTGTTCGATGCCGCCGATGTACTGATCGACCGGCAGCCAGTAGCGCACCCGTTCGTCCAACATGGATTTGTCGTTGTCGGCGCAGGCGAAGCGCAGGAAATACCAGGACGAGTCGACGAAGGTATCCATAGTATCGGTTTCGCGGCGCGCCTCGGCGCCGCACTTCGGACACGCGGCCTTGAGGAATCTTTCGTCCTTCAGCAAGGGATTGCCGCTGCCGTCCGGCACCAGGTCCTCCGGCAATACCACCGGCAATTGTTCGTCGGGCACGGGCACTGCGCCGCAGTGCCGGCAGTGAATGATGGGAATGGGGCAGCCCCAGTAGCGCTGCCGCGAAATCCCCCAGTCGCGCAGGCGCCAGGTGGTCTGTTTCTCGCCCAGCCCCAAAGTCCTCAGATCCGCGGCAATGGCATCGACCGCCTGCGGATAATCCAAGCCGTCGTACTTGCCGGAATTCACGCAGCGTCCATGCTCGGAATACCAGGGCTTCCAGGCGTCCAAGGAGTACTCGCGGCCCGGCACGTCGATGACTTGGGTGATGGGCAGGCCGTATTTCTTGGCGAACTCGAAGTCACGCTCGTCGTGGGCAGGCACACCCATGACGGCGCCCTCGCCATAGCTCATGAGCACATAGTTGCCCACCCAAACGGGAACAGCTGCTCCGCTGATCGGGTGACGCACGAACAATCCGGTCGCCATCCCCTTCTTTTCCTGGGTGGCAAGCTCGGCCTCGACCGCCGGCCCGCGCTTGCATTCCTCGATGAAGGCCGCCAGCTGCGGATTGCCGCGGGCCGCGACCGCCGCCAGGCGGTGCTCCGCAGCCACGGCGCAAAAAGTCACGCCCATCAGCGTATCGGCGCGGGTGGTGAAGGCGTACAGCACTCCCGCCGTTTCGATGTCGTGCGGGAATCCCAGCCGCACGCCCTCGCTGCGTCCAATCCAATTGGCCTGCATGGCGCGGACGCGCTCCGGCCATTCCTTCATGTCCTTGAGCGCGTCGAGCAGATCTTCGGCGTACGCGGTGATCTTCAAGTAGTACATCGGTATTTCGCGTTTCTCGACCAGCGCGCCGGTGCGCCAGCCGCGACCGTCGATGACTTGCTCGTTGGCGAGCACGGTGTTGTCGACCGGGTCCCAATTCACCATCCCGGTTTTTTGATAGGCGACGCCGCGCTCCAACATGCGTAGAAACAGCCATTGATTCCAACGGTAATATTCCGGCCGGCAGGTGGCCAGCTCGCGGCTCCAATCGAGTCCGAAGCCCAAGGTCTTGAGCTGATTCTTCATGTACGCGATGTTGTCGAAGGTCCATTTCGCCGGCGGCACGGAGTTGGCGATGGCGGCGTTTTCCGCCGGCAGGCCAAAGGCATCCCAGCCCATGGGCTGCAGCACGTTGCGGCCGTTCATGCGCATGAAGCGCGTGATCACATCGCCGATCGTGTAGTTTCGCACATGCCCCATATGCAAGCGTCCGCTTGGATACGGAAACATGGACAGGCAATAATACTTCGGTCGGCTGCCGTCTTCCTTCGGCTCGAAGCTATGATGTTGGACCCAATACTCTTGGGCCTCCGCTTCTACAGCGGCGGGGTCGTATCTTTCTTGCATGATTGAGCACCAGAATACCCGAGAAGCATGACGGCCGCGAACTGCCTTTAACGTAAGGATTGCATGCGAAATTTGAGCTTTTGGAATGCGCTGCTCCTGTGCAGCTTGAGCGGCGCCCTGTGGTTTCTCGCCGTCACGCCGTTTGATTTTTCGTTCCTGGCATGGTTCGCAGCCGTTCCCATGCTGTGGGGGGTGGATCGCGCGCCCACATTTCGCCAGGCGCTCATCGTCGGCTGGTGGGCCGGCGTGGTGGAAACCGCGGGGGGATTTTATTGGCTGATCGACGTCATGCAGCGTTTCGCCGATTTCCCGTGGATCGGCGCGGCTGCGGTTTTCATGGTGTTTTGCGCGGCACGCGCGCTCATTTTTCTGCTGTTCAGCGGATTTGCGTTCGGCATCAGGCGGCGTACCCGCCTGCCCATGACGCTGCTGGCGCCGGTGGTCATGGTGGGCTGCGAGCTGGTGGTCCCGCAGATCTTCCCCTGCGGCCAATGGATCAGCCAAGCATGGAATCCACTGGTCATTCAGATCAGTGAGCTGACCGGTCCCTTCGGGGTGACCGCATTGCTGATGCTGATCAACGGCGCCCTCTACGATTTGGCGCTGGATGCGCGCGCCGCGCGCTACCCGGCACTGGCAGCTGCGGGGATTCTCGCGGCC
>JAXDQN010000125.1:0-3820 GCA_034667865.1 Gammaproteobacteria bacterium | reverse complement strand
ACAAGGCAGCGCCAACCTCACTCAAGTTCTCTTCAGGCAAGGTGAAGACCACGGAAATCGGCTTGACCTGCGTGACCACCACGATGCCGTTGGTCCCTGCCGCACGCACGATATTACCGGGGTCGATCAAGCGGATGCCGGTGCGTCCGTTGATCGGCGAGGTGATGCGGGTGTACTCCAACTGCGTATGGGCGTTGTCGATGAGGGCCTGATCCACTTGTAGCTGTGCGGTGAACTGGTCGACCGTGGCCCGGGCGGTATCCACTGTTTGCTTGCTGGCCAAGTCCTGCGGCTGCAGCAGGATGTAGCGATCGAGGTCGCGCTTGGCGTTGGCAAGCATGGCGGCATCTTTTGCCTTCGTTGCCACGGCCTGCTCATAGGCGGCCTGATTCGGACGCGGATCGAGCTGCGCCAACAGATCGCCTTTCTTGACGTCCTGGCCTTCCATGAAGGCGATTTTTTGAATTTCGCCGTCGACGCGCGCAGTGACAGTCACGGTGTAGAACGCTTGAACGGTGCCCAATCCCTGCAGATAGATGGGCACATCGGTGTGTCCGACCTTGGCGGTTTGCACCGCAATGGGCGCCGGACCCGTGCGTGCCGCCGCATCGGCGGGCTTGTGCAACATGCGCCATCCGATCAGCACGAGCAGAGTCAGCCCCAGGCCGCTGAGCACCACGCGTTTTTGCGACCACTTATTCTCGCTCATCTTGATTACCCTTGTTGCCATCCGCCGCCCAGCGCCGTGAACAGATCAATCAGTGACTGCAGGTGCAAGTACTGAATTTGGACCAGTTCATCCTGCGCGCTGAACAGCGCATTTTCCGTGTTCAAAACCGTCAGTATGTTGACGATGCCTGCGGACATCTGTGTGCGCGCAAATTGGAAGGCGCGCTGCGCCTTGTCGACCGCCTGTTGCTGCCGATTCTGCTGCTCCAAGCTTTGCTGAGTGGCGACCAGCGCATCCTCGACGTTGCCGAATGCCGAAATCACGGTCTTGTGATAGGTGCTCAGCAGTTCGGTGTAGCGCGCATTGTTCAAAGCGACTTGGGCGCGCAGCGCGCCGGCGTGAAAGATCGGTTGGGTCAATCCGGCGGAGAAGGCATACACCGCGTTCGCCGGGCTGATCAGACCCGACAGCGCGTTGCTGCTGTAACCGCCGCTGGCGGTCAGCTGGATGCTGGGAAACAGCGCCGCGCGCGCCACCGTGATGTCGGCATTCGCGCCGATCAGTTGTTGTTCGGCCTCGGCGACATCGGGTCTGCGCGCCAGCAGCTGCGAGGGCAGACCTTCCACGACTGCCGGCCGCGTCAACGCGGTCAGGGTGCCGGTGTCGATCTCCAGCGATTCGGGGGTCCTGCCAAGCAACACCGCCAGCGCATTGATCGTTTGGCGCAGCTGCTGCAACAGCGGCGGAATGGCGGCATCGAGCAGCGCGACTGTGGTTTCCTGCTGGGCGACATCCAAACCGGTGGCGATGCCGGCGGTCTGCTCGAGTTTCAGTCCATCCAACACCTTCTGACCATTCTCGAGGTTCTGGCGCGCGACCTCGATGCGATCGCGCAGTTCCAAGGTCAGGAAGTAACTGGTCGCAACGCTGCTGACCACGGTGAGGGCTATGGTTTGTTGGTCATAACGGCTGGCCGCCGCCGCGGCTCGCGCAGAGGCGCGCAGGGCGCGATTCTTGCCCCAGAAATCCAGCTCGTAGCTGGCGGTGAGCTCCGGATTGAAGGAATTGAATACGCGCGGACCCATGCCCGTCACCTGCGCTCGCTCGCGGCTCGCCGTCGCGCCAAGATCCAACGAGGGGAGTAGTGCGGCGCCGGCAATTCGCGCCTGAGCGTCAGCCTCTTGCACACGCGCAATGGCGCCTGCCAAATCATCGTTGCTGCGCTCGGCGTCTGCAATGAACTGATCGAGTTGCGCCGAACCGAAGCTGTGCCACCAATCGGCGGCAGGCCACACCGTTGCGGCATCGGGCCCGGTGGAGTCATGCCATTTTTCGGGCAAGGGGATATCCGGCCGCTTGTAGGCGGGGCCCACGCTGCAGGCGTTCAGCAACAGCAAAAAGCAGCCGCTCAAGCCGGCTGCAAATCGATTGGGATTCATGCCTGCCACGCTGAGCCAGAAGCCGTTAAACGCGAGTGGCCATTTTGTTAAGATAAGTTAATCCGCTAACCAACATACAATCTCCTCATGACATGTCAACCAATCAGGCTGCTGGCAGCACTGCCGGCCCTTGTTTTGCTCAGTACCCTTGGCTTTGCACAGGCCCCTGCCGCTGGCGATGCGGCCCTCGCCGAGACCCTGGCACGCATCCGCGAAGCGGCGCTCAAAGATGACTGGGCTTACCAACGCCTGACCGACCTGTGCGACAAGATCGGTCCGCGATTGAGCGGATCGGCTCAGGCGGAAGCGGCCGTCGCGCAGGTGGCTGCTGCGCTGCACGACAGCGGTCTGGCCGTGACTTTGCAGCCGGCGAGAGTGCCGCATTGGGTGCGTGGCGAAGAGTTGGCAGACATCATCGACTACCCCGGGCGGCCCGCCGGCGTGACCCAGCACATGCATCTCACCACCTTGGGCAACTCGGTGGCGACGCCGTCGCAGGGTCTCAGCGCGCCTATATTGGTCGTGCATAGCTTCGATGAATTGAAGGCCAGAGCGGACGAGGCCCGGGGCAGAATCGTGGTCTACGATGTTCCCTACAACCAAGAGTTGGCGGTGAATGGCCGTGCCGGCGCGGCCTATGGTCAAGGCGTGGTGTATCGCGGCGCGGGGGCGAGTGCCGCTGCGCGCGTGGGCGCGGTCGCGGCGCTGGTGCGCACGGTGGGCGGCGCCGATTACCGTCTGCCGCACACCGGCGCCATGAACTATGAAGACGGCGTCGCGAAGATCCCGACGGCGGCGTTGAGTGCGGAAGATGCCATGTGGCTGTCGCGCCTCGCGGCGCAAGGCAGCGTGAAAGTGCATCTCAAACTGACGCCGCAGACATTGCCTGAGGTCGACAGCCACAATGTGATTGCCGAATGGCCGGGGCGCGAGCAGCCCGATGAAGTGGTGATCGTGTCCGGACATTTGGATTCCTGGGATTTGGCGCAGGGCGCCATCGATGATGGCGCCGGCGTTGCATCGGCGATGGGCGCCATCGAAGTGTTGAAGTCTTTAGGATTGCATGCCCGGCGCACGGTGCGCTTCGTCGCTTGGATGGATGAGGAGAACGGCGGCGCCGGCGCCAAAGCCTATTTCAAGGCGAATGCCGCGTCGCTCAACACGCATGCCGCCGCCATCGAGAGCGACAATGGCGCAGGACGGCCGCTCGGCGTTTCCGCGCACGTGCTGCCGGAATCGATGAAGCTGTTGAAGCCCGTCGTTGCGGCGCTGGCCCCCGTGGGAGCGACGCTGTTGGAACATCGCGATGGCGGCGCGGGCGCCGATATCGATCCGTTGGATGAAGCCGGCGTGCCGACGCTGTCTCCCTTGGTCGATACCCGCAAGTATTTCGATTATCACCACAGTCCCGCCGACACCTTGGACAAGGTTCAAGCGGAGGACATCCGTCGCCAAGTGGCCGTGCTCGCCGTGCTGGCGTATTACCTGGCCGAAATGCCGGAGGTTTTGCCGCGACTGCCCGCCGGCGCAAAGTCGCGCTAGCCGCAACCGACACGGCCGCAGGGCGGCGCGCGACCTGCTAGCCTACGAAGCTCAATGAGTTGGCGAATTCCGGCTTTGGTAACCGTGTGCGTGCTCGTGGGTTTTTGCCCTCCTGCGCGCGCGGCTGACCCGCAATCCTACAAGGTCGATTTGGCGTCCACCGGCAATC
>JAXDQN010000124.1:0-3902 GCA_034667865.1 Gammaproteobacteria bacterium | reverse complement strand
GATCGCTTCATCGATTTCGACGCTCAACCAGCAGATCGTGATCGGAACCGCGCAGGGCGGAAATTCGCCGCCGAACGAGCTGCTCGATCAGCGCGACCAGCTGGTATCCAGCTTATCGCAGCTGGTGGGCGTGACCACGACCACCGAGGCCAATGGCTCGTTGAATGTGTTCATCGGCAACGGCCAACCGCTGGTTTTGCAGGGCCAGACCACGAAACTGACCACGCTGCCAAATCAGTTCAACGCCTCGCAGCTGGAAGTTGGAACCACCGCGACCAGCCTGTCTTTGAGCGCCAACATCACCAGCGGCGATCTCGGCGGATTATTGGCGGCGCGCAGTCAGGTCATCAACCCCGCATTGAACCAGCTCGGCCAGGTGGCCACGGCCGTCAGCCAGACGGTGAACGCGCAGCAGGGCGATGGTTTGGATTTGAGCGGCAATCTGGGTGCAAACATTTTCTCCGTGGCTGCTCCGCAGGCGATCCCTTCGGCGGCGAACACCAGCGCCGCCACGGTTTCCGTGAGTGTGGGCCCCAACGGTTTGGGCGCACTGACGTCTGACAATTTCGTTCTGTCCTTCCCGGGCGGCGCGCCGCTGCTCACCGACCAAACGACCGGAGCGAGTGTCACCCCGACGGCCACGGGAGCGCCCAATACCTTTACGGCGGCCGGTTTGACCATCGTGGTGAATGGCACTCCCGCGACTCGCGATCAGTTTCTGGTGCAGCCCACCGCGACGGCAGCCTCGAGCTTGCAAGTCGTGTTGACCGATCCGTCGAAGATTGCCGCGGCCGGCGCCATCAAGACGGGCGCGGCAGCGGCGAATACCGGCGCGGCCAGCATCAGCGCCGGCACGGTGCTCTCCGGCACCAATCCGGCCTTGCAGACCCCAGCCACCATCGTGTTTGCCAACCCGCCCACCAGCTATTCCATCAACGGCGGAGCCGCGATTCCCTACACCAGCGGCGGCAGCATCTCATTGAATGGCTGGCAGGTGCAGATCAATGGCACGCCTGCGGCCGGCGACACCTTCACCGTGACCAGCAACGCCGGCGGCACGGGCGATAATCGCAATGCCCTGGCGGCAGCGAAGGCGCAAAACCAGGGCGTGCTGCAGAACGGCACCACCAGTATCACCAGCGCCGTGAGTTCCTTGATCACGGGCCTCGGCAGTCAGGCAGCGCAGATCAATAGCGCACAGGCCGCGCAATCCGCGGTCACCAGCCAGGCGCTCACCGCGGTGCAATCCGCCACCGGGGTGAATCTGGATGAGGAGGCTGCCAGCTTGTTGCAATGGCAGCAAGCCTACCAGGCGGCCGCACAGGCCCTGTCCATCGGCAACACCCTGTTTACGACCTTGATCAATTCAGTGAACGGTAGGTAAGGAAGTCATGCGCGTCACCCAAACCATCAGTCAAACGCAGTTCCTGACTACGATCAATGCGCTGGAAAACGGCATCAATACCACGCAGAACCAGATCTCGAGCTCGAAGTCGTTTACTACGGCGTCGCAAAATCCGACGGCCGCGGGCAGCGTCAACAACTACACCCAGGCGCTGGCGCAGAGCCAGCAGTACGGCACCAATGCCAGCAGCGCGCAGACCAATCTGAACACGGAAGGCAACGCGCTGACCCAGGTGACCAATCAGCTGCAAACCCTGCGCACTCTGGCGCTGGAAGCCAACACCGGCACGCTGACCAGCAGCGATCGCAGCGCCATCGCGACGCAGGCCGTGCAGATTCAAAACAGCCTATTGGCGTTGGCGAATACCACCAACGGCAATGGCGAGTACATCTTTGGCGGCTATGCCTCGCAGTCGCAGCCGTTCTCGCAGAGCGCCACGGGCGCGACTTACAACGGCGACCAGGGTCAGCGTCAGGTCCAGATTGCCGCAGGGCAGACCGTCGCGGATGGCGACAACGGCGATACCGTTTTCAACAACATCAAAACCGGCAATGGCACCTTCCAAGTGACCGCCGCTACCGGCAACACCGGCTCGGGTTTGATCGGCGCCGCCAGCGTGACCAGTCCCACGGCGTACGTCGCCGGCAACTACAACGTGACCTTTACGGACCCGACGCACTACACGGTGACGGATTCGGCCGTGCCGCCCAATACCGTGAGCACCGGCACCTACACGGATGGTTCGACCATTACCTTCAACGGTCAGCAGATCACCTTGACCGGCACGCCGGCCGCCGGTGATTCATTCGCTGTGTCGACCAGCACCAATCAGAGCATATTTGCGACGGTGCAAAATCTGGTGAATACGCTGCAGTCGCAGGCCTCGACGGCGCCGGGCACCGTTACCGCGGTCAACAACCAGATCGGCAACGCCATCAACAACATCGACCAGGCGCTGACCAACACGTCCAATGTTCAGGCCAGCGTGGGCGGGCGCCTGAATTCCATCACCACACAACAATCTGTGGCTGGCAGCCAGCAGGTGCAGCTGCAAACCTCCATTTCGCAGCTGCAGAGCTTGGACTTCGCCTCCGCCCTCACCACGCTCACTCAGCAGCAAACGACGCTGAGCGCCGCATTGCAGGCCTTCCAATTGACCCAGGGCCTGACGCTGTTCAAGTTTCTTTAGTGGTGATGGCCGCCGGCGCCGTGCACGTGGCCATGCTCCAGTTCTTCTTCAGTGGCGTCGCGCACACTCACCACCTGAACGTCGAAATTTAAGGTCTTGTCCGCCAGCGGGTGATTGCCGTCCAGGGTGACCATGTCGCCCACCAGGCCCGTGACCGTGAACAAGCGCATCCCCTCATCGGTGCGCGCCTGGAACTGCATGCCCTTCTTGATTTCACCGGCGCCTTGCATGGAGCGCTTCGGCACGCGTTGGATCAATTTTGCATCGAATTTGCCGTAGCCCTCTTCAGGGGATACCGATATCACCACCTGGCTGCCGTCTTGCTTGCCTTCCAAGGCTTTCTCCAGGCCGACGACCAGGTTGCCGTGTCCCTGGATGTAAGCCAACGGCTCTCCGCCGGCCGAACTGTCGACGACGGCGCCGGCATCGTCTTTGAGGGTGTAGTGAATCAGAACAACTTTATCTGCGGTAATTTCCACGGGAGTCTCCGAAAAATAGGCGCCAAGGCGCCGTTACGATGGATTGCTTAGTTTGGCGTCGAGATCGTAGTGGCTGGCGGCGGTGATCTTCACCTCCACCAGCGAGCCGACGACAAGCTTCTTCAGGTCGCGCTTGTTGAGCGCGATATTCACGGTGCCATCGATTTCCGGCGCGTCGGCGCTGGAGCGGGCAACCGCGACGATGTGGCTTCCGTCCTCGTCGGCATCGATGCGATCGATCAGCACCGGCAGGGTGCGGCCGACTTTTTGTCCTAAGCGCTGCGCGCTGATCTGCGCCGACAATTCCATAAAGCGGGCGCGACGCTCGGCTTTCACTTCGTCCGGGACGATTTTTTCCCGCAGTGCGTTGGCGGCTGCGCCTGCCACCGGCGAATACTCGAAGCAGCCGACCCGATCCAGCTGTGCCTCGCGCAGCCACTCGAGCAGCTCCGAGAATTCCTGCTCGGTCTCGCCGGGGAAACCGACGATGAAAGTGCTGCGAATGGCGATGTCGGGCGCGGTGCGGCGCCATGCGGCAATGCGTTCCAAGGTGTTTTCCGCCGCGGCGGGGCGTTTCATCAATTTGAGGATGCGCGCATTGGCGTGCTGAAAGGGAATATCCAGGTAAGGCAGGATCTTGCCCTCGGCCATCAAGCCGATCGCCTGATCGACGTGCGGGTAGGGATATACATAGTGCAGCCGGATCCAAATGCCGAGTTCCCCCAGCGCGGCGGCCAAATCGTAGAACTTCGCGCGGCGTTCGACGTTGCGCCAGGGCTGCGCGGCGTATTTCAAATCCACGCCGTAGGCGCTGGTGTCCTGCGAAATG
>JAXDQN010000123.1:0-4308 GCA_034667865.1 Gammaproteobacteria bacterium | reverse complement strand
CGCGCCGTTGTTGAACTGATGATCGCTCGGATTCGACAGGTATTCCCAGTAGGTCTGCGAATCGTTGATATAAATATTCTGATAGTAAAACGACGGCGTGATCAGCAAATGATCGACCGGCTGAAATGCCAATGCGACACGTGCCGTGTAAGTGTTCTGCCAATCGTCGTACTTGGCGATCAAGCCGCCGCCGAACCGATCAACGCGGTCCGTGTAACCACCGTCCCGCCGGTACGACGCACTCGCGCGAAAGCCGATCTCGTTGTTGACGATGGGCCCGCCCACGGCCACGCCGGCTTCGAAGCTCGGATCGCCGTGTTCCGTGAATCCCAATTCTCCCTTGGTATAGTCGGTGTAATCGGTGAGGCTCGGTTGCGGCGTGATGAATCGGATGGTGCCGCCTTCGGATCCGGCGCCGAACAAGGTACCCTGCGGTCCGCGCAGGATTTCGACCCGCTCCAGATCGAACACATTCGGAAACACGGTCGTGCTGGAAAAGCCTATGACGCGCGACTGCACCGGCGTGTCGTCAATGTAGACACCGGTGGTGGAGGAGCCGCTGTCGGAGCTGATGCCGCGAATCGAAATCGAGGTGCTGCCGCTGTTGCCACGCGTGAATGTGACGCCTGGCGTGATGAGCGCAATGTCATCGATTTGATTGACACCCTGCGCATCCAAGCTCTTCTGCGAGAACGCGCTCGCGCTGATCGGCACCGTGCTCAAGAGCCGGGCCTGCCGGGTGGCGGTGACAACAATTTCCTCCAGTCCGCCCTGATCGGATGCGGCCGCACTGCCGGCGCTTGCGCCAGTGCCATCCCCATCGAAAGCCCGAACAGGGTCGGCGATGGATATCCCGACAACGCACAAAACAATGGCGGTCACGGCACTCAGACGCATGAGATCTCCCCTGCCCTTTAAAGAGCCTTTGTATGACCGTCGTCCACTATCGCGACGGTTTCATGTTGGAGAAGAGCGATTGAGTACCGATCGGTTACCCGATTCGAAAAATATAGTTGGCTCAAGACCTCGACGAGCGTGCCAACGTCAGCAGAGCCATGAGACTCAAGAGTGCGGCCGCGCTCAAGTACCAGCCCACCCACGGCAGGCCGCCGTGAATCGCCAGTGTCTGCGCCACGATCGGCGCGATGCCGCCGCCTAAAATCCCGCCCACGGTGAATGCCAGCGACACACCGGTATAGCGGACGCGCGCCGGAAACAAGCTCGGCATCCACGCCCCTAAGGGCCCGTATACCAGACCCATCACGAACAGCGCCGCAGAGAGAAACAACCAGATGACCGCCAAGGAGCCGCTCGCGAGAGCCGGCGCCAGAAGCAGACCCAAGGGCACTGCGATACCGCAGCCCGCGATCAACACGCGGCGCGGATTTTGCCGATCCGACCAGATACCGGAGCACAGTATCCCGGCGGCAAGAAACGGCATCGCGATTAGTAGCACCGCCAGAAACTCGCGCCGGTCGTAGGCCAGAGTCGTGGTGGCGTAGCCCAGCGTGAAAGTCGTGGTGAGGTAGAAGATGGCGAAGGCAGCTACCACCGCGAAAGTTTCTGCGAGCGTTTCCCGCGGGAAATCCCGGAGCAACGTCACGGCCGGAACGCGCGGCGGCGGCGCCTCGGCCAACGCGGCGGCAAATACCGGCGTTTCGGTCAGCCGCATTCGCACCCACAGCCCCAGGCCGACCAGCACCGCGCTCGCCAGGAAGGGAATGCGCCAACCCCAGGCGAAGAATTGCGCCGGCGAAAGCACCAAACCCAGCAACAGAAAGAATCCGTTAGCCGCGAAAAAACCAACCGGCGCCCCGAGTTGCGGAAACATGCCGTAACGTCCGCGAAAGTTAGCCGGCGCATTCTCCATCGCCAACAGCGCCGCACCACCCCACTCTCCGCCCAGTCCGAGACCTTGACCGAAGCGCAGCAGGCACAGCAGAACCGGCGCGGGCCAACCGACCTGCGCGTACGTGGGCAAAAGACCGATCGCCATGGTCGATAGACCCATGAGCAGCAGCGAGGCAATCAAAGTCGATTTTCGCCCGACGCGATCTCCGAAATGGCCGAATGCCAGCGCGCCGATGGGACGTGCCAGAAAGGCCACGCTGAAGGATGCATACGCGGCCATTAGTTGGGTGGCCGGCGGAGCAGCGGCGAAAAACAGCTTGCCGAACACCAAGGAAGCGGCGGTGCCGTAGATAAAAAAATCATAGAACTCGATCGCCGTACCCGCGAGACTCGCGGCCAGGATTCGAGGTGTCGAGACGAGCTGCGAGCTATTCTTAGGCATTGATTCTTCCAGTTGCGGCGCTAAAACCTCGATGTGATCGTCACGCCTATAGTGCGGGGCCTGAAGGTGCGATCCACGTAGATCAGATCGAGATTGGATCCGGTTTGATTGCGGGAGAGCAGCGGATGAGCATCCAGCACGTTCTTGACGAACAGCGATAGATCCACGCCGTTCATGAAACGCGTGCCGAGCCGCAACGCCAGCAGGTTGGTCTGCGGCAGCGGCACCAATCCGGAGGCGTAAGTCTGATTGCCGGCGTCTTCACTCGGGGTGGGGGTCGACTGTCGGCTCGCGAATTGATCATCGGCGCGCAAATAACCTTTGTGTCCTTGCAACAAAAAGGAGTACTGCAAGCTCACCGCAACCGTCCACGGATTCACTCCCAGGGAATCCCCGGCGCGCACCAGCACGGGACGGTTTCCCGTCACCGGATCCGGCGGCGAGACAATCGATTGATCGAAGACTGCATGGTTGTAGCCTAAGGCGATACCGGCTTTGAGATGATCGGTCGCCAGATACTCGCCCTGAAAATCAAAGCCGCGGCTGGTCGCCTTGCCGAGATTGGCGACAAAATTCAAGCCGCAGCCCGTGCCCAAAGTCACTTGCTGCTGTATTTCGCTCCATTTGATGTTGAAAATGCTCGACTCCAGGCGCAATCGCCCGTCGAGCAGCCGGTTTTTCGAACCAATCTCATAGCTCCAAACCGAATCCGACTTATACGAATCCGGTGCCGTGGCGTACCCCAGTTCCGCCAGGTCGGCATCGCAGCGCGCCGGAATGGCGGCATTCGCGCCGCCGGTGCGAAATCCTTTCGACGCTGTGGCGTAAAACAGATTCTCCGGATTGATCTGGTAAGAGACGCCGTACTTCGGGATCACCGGAGTTTCTGATTCCGTGCCGGTCATGACGGCGAGGCCGCCGTTGAACGGGCCATCGCTGCGGTTCGTAAAACTGAACGTCGAGCGTTCCACTCGCAAGCCCGCGGTCAACGTCAGCCCACCCACCACTTTCAAGTTGACTTCGCCGAAGCCGGCGATCTGCTTGTCGAGAGAATCGATCAGAGATCGATAGCTGAACGCGCCATCGGCAAGACCGATGCCGAACGCCTGCTGCGCGGTCTCGCCCAGCGCCGCCTCGACCAATTGGTTGAATGAAACCGGCGTATCCGGCACGTACTGATCGGATGACTGATGCTCGTGCTGATAGAACAGTCCCGCCACCCACGTAAAGCGCGAATCGAGCTTGTTCGACTGAATGCGGATCTCTTCACTGAAGGCTTTCTGCGAGGTGATGAAAAGATCCTGGCTTGCGTAGTTGGGGTCTCCCGGCACCGGGTGGGTGGGGCTGATTTCCACGCCTAAATCATTTGGGATCAACGCCGAGAGATCCCGGTTATTGCGATTGTCCTGCTCGAAGTACGAGGTGTTTGAAGTGACGGTAAAATCGTCGGTTGTGTAGTTGGCGTTGAGCGCCGGCAAATAACTGATCGCCTGGAACGGCGCAGTCACGGGCGCGCCATTGTTGAACTGTCCGCGACTGGGTTTTGACAGGTACTCCCAGTAGGTTTGCGAGTCGTTGATGTAGATGTACTGATAGTAGAGTGACGGCGTGATCAGCAAGTGCTCGACTGGCTGCAATGCCAGTGCAATGCGCGCGTTGAATGAATTCTGCCAATCGTCGTCCCTGGCGATCAGATTTCCGCCGAAGCGTTCGACTCGATCGGTGTAGCCGCCATCGCGCCGGTAAGAGAGGCTCAGGCGAAACCCAATGGTGTTTTCCACCAATGGGCCGCCGATTGCGGCGCGCGCCTCGAAGCTGGGGTCGCCGTAATCGCTGAACCCCAGTTCACCGCGGGTGTAGTCGGTGTACTCAGTTAGGCTGGGCGGCGGCGTGATGAAGCGCACCGTTCCGCCCTCGGAACCTGCACCGAACAGCGTCCCTTGCGGGCCACGCAGAATTTCGATGCGTTCCAAGTCGAACACGTTCGGAAATATGGTGGTACTCGAGAAGCCGAT
>JAXDQN010000122.1:0-2618 GCA_034667865.1 Gammaproteobacteria bacterium | reverse complement strand
TACCGCGTCGCTCTCGAAAACGACAAACTGCGCGTGCTCGACTACAACAGCCGTCCCGGCATGGGTGTCTGCGGAAACGGGATGCACTCGCATCCGGCGCATCTGACGGTGGTTGTGACCGGCGGGTCGGTGCATATCAAGACCCCCGACGGAAAAGCCGTCGAGCAGCGCGACATCCCTGTGGGCGCGGTGTTCTGGAGCGAGGCCGAGACACACATCGTCGAGAATATCAGCGGAAGCGACATGCGGACTCTCATCATCGAGCTGAAAACCGGTAAGGCATGATCCGATGCCATCGCCGTGCGCCATATTGGCCGAAGACGAGACCGTCCTGCGCGAGGAATTGCGTCAGCACCTGCGCGAGCTGTGGCCGGCGCTGCGCATCGTGGGCGAGGCCGCCACGGGTGTCGAAGCGCTGGATTTGATCGAGCGGCACACACCCGACATTCTGTTCCTCGACATCGAGATGCCGCTGCTGTCCGGCCTCGATGTCGCCCAGCAGGCCCAGGGACGCTGCCACATCGCCTTCGTCACCGCGTACGACATGCATGCGGTGGCGGCGTTCGACGCCGGCGCGGTGGATTACATCCTCAAGCCGCTCGAACCTTCGCGATTGCGACTGGCCATCGACCGGCTGCAGCAGCGTATGGGCTCGATGCCGTCCAATCTGGACGTGCTATTGCGGGAATTGACGCAGTCCGCCGCACCGCGCCGCCACTTGCGCTGGATAAACGCCTCTGTCGGCCAGAACACGCTGGTGATCACCGTCGATGAGGTGATCTATTTCCAGTCCGATACGAAGTACACCAAGGTCGTGACGGCCACTCAGGAGGCGCTCATCCGCAAGCCTCTGCAGGAACTCCAGGCGGAACTGGATCCATCCATCTTCTGGCCCATTCATCGATCCACGCTCGTCAACGCGAATGCGATCGCCGGCGTCTCCCGCGACTTTCGCGGCCACCTGTCGGTGACACTGAAGCAGCGGGAGGAGCGTTTGAGTGTCAGCGAGTCCCACCAACACCTGTTCAAATTGATGTGAATGCCGAAGCATCGAACGCATGAACTCGCCCACCTCAGTGGCAGCACGAGAGCGCGACTCTAGGCGAGCTCGGCTGCCTCGATTGCTTCACGCGGTTTCATCTTGGCAATTTCAGAGGCGGACTCTTTAAGGGCGGATACTGGCGGCGTCGTGCGCGCCGCTTGCCAGGTCATGGCGTGCTATGCAGCGCAGTCGATGCGATCTGCGCGCGGCGCGAAGCCGCAACGGCGGACTGCAGGGTTTCCAGATCTGAGATGCCGGGGACGATGCGCCGACCCACCAGAACACCCGGCGTTCCACGCAGACCCAAGCCGCGCGCCTCCGCATCGTTTCGCCTCAGCAGGTCGTCGATGGAAGCCTTATGCGCGGCCAGATCTCTTTTCAGCTGGGCCATGTCAACTCCTGCCCCGTTCAACGCCGCGTCCACCTGCCTGTTTTCGCCAAGGCGGGGGGCGCTCATGAGCGCATCGTGCGCCTGCAGATACTTGCCTTGATAGTTTGCGGCCAAGGCCGATTGCGCTGCATAAACGGATACTCCGCCAAAGATGGGCCACTCTTTATAGAGGACTGCCGCCGCGTGATCCTTATCGATGAATGGATGAAAAGCCGGGGCCAACGCCTTGCAGAATGGGCAGTTGTAGTCGAAGTACTCAACCACGGTGAGATCGGCGGCGGCAGACCCAAACAGGGGCACACCGGGTTCTTGCAGTATGTGCTTCTGTGCCTCTGCCGTAATCGAGGGCGGGCTCTGCGCGCCAACGACAGTCGGGAAACCCAAGACGAGCGCCTGCGCCGCGAGCAGCGCGATCAAGCAAGACCTTAGAAATCTACGCTGCATGGATCGCCCCCCACTGGTTGTCTCGAGCAACAGCTCACGTTAATGCTACCCTTTCTGGGCGAGTGCAGGCGCTTGGCCACATCATGCGAAGGAGACCGCCATGAACCGTGGATTATTACCGTATGCACAATTCTTCGCCGCTGTGCGGTATGCGATGCGAGCGTTGTTGACTGCCTGGTGCACAACCCGTAAAACTCGCGCCTCTATTCAGACAATGCGCAGTCGCAAGCCCTCAACGACCGTCGCGGGTTTCGTGCGAGTCGACCGTTTAGACCCTTTAGCCAAAGGAAATCGTATCTTGATCAAGTTCTACTATCACCCCTCCCCCAATCCTGCCAAGATCGCTCTGTTCCTCGAAGAAGCGGGACTTCCGTATGAAGTCGTTCCCGTCGATACCCGCAAGGGCGAACAGTTTTTTTCGAGCTTTGTCGCGATCAACCCCAACTGCAAGGCACCGGCCATCACGGATGGCGACGTGCGGGTCTTCGACAGCACGGCGATTCTCATGTACCTCGCCGAGAAGACCGGACAATTCTTGCCCGAGAACACGCCGAAAGCGCGCGGCGAGTTGTTCTCGTGGCTGATGTTCATCGCAACCGGCATCGGCCCGTACTCGGGGCAGGCCGTGCACTTCAAGCACCACGCGCCGAAGGGTCTGGACTACGCAATCGATCGTTATCAGTTCGAGGCGCGCCGACATTACGGCATTCTCGATGCGCAGCTTGCAACCGGGCCGTATCT
>JAXDQN010000121.1:0-7211 GCA_034667865.1 Gammaproteobacteria bacterium | reverse complement strand
CCGGGGCCGGCACGCACCAAATGTCGATGGGTCCGCGACGTCCTCGCAACTCGAACTGCGGCAGCTGTAGAAATGGCGGGATGCCCATGCTGTTGCTGGCGTCCGCCAGATTCAGAAGCGCGGCGGCAACCGTGCATGAGAACAGCACCTCGCCGGCTCGAGCGCGGCTGCACAGCCGCGCGGCGACATTCACCGTGTCGCCGACAATGGTGGCAGCCTTGCGCCGCGCAGGTCCCAACGAGCCGAAAGCGACTTCGCCGAGATGCAGGCCCACGCCGATGCCCGCGTCGGTGGACAACTCGATTTTCCATCGCTCGGCGAGCGGCGCAAAGTCTTTCAACATGGCATGTCCCGCTGCCAAGCCCGCCGCGGCGCCATTGCCACCGTCCGCTTCGACGCCAAAACCAGCCATGATTCCGTCGCCGGCCATGTGGTATATCCGACCGCCGTAGCGATCCGTGGCTGCGGACAACACCTGAAAAAACTCCTCCAACAACGGCACCAGGCGTGCAGCAGGCAGCCGTTCCGCGATTGCCGTATACCCGCGTAAGTCGGCGAACAACACCGTGACATTCGCGGTGTGCGCGATGCTCGGCGCCCGCACCCGAGTGACCATAAAGGAGCCGGTGGCTCGCAACGGCGTGCGACCTGAACGCTTGGCTGATTCGCCGGAACTCGCATACGGTCTTCGCACAGCACTTCGAGATTGGGTCATAAGTGTTGGATTATACTAAGTTCAGCGGGTTGTAACCATCCTATGTCGCACTGAGCATCCTATTGCTCAAAGATTGTGCAATCATGACGAGCATGCAAACGCCTAAATATTTTATTGGGGCAGTATTTGCCGGAATTGCGCTGACCGCGGGTATGGCTGCCATGGCGGATGCGCCCATCGCTGCTTCCGCAATAGCACCGCCACAGAACCCGGTGGCAGCGGACGCTGCGACGCCCGACGCAGCAGCGGCCCCCGCTTCCAGCAATCAAATTTGGGAGTGCACCACCAACGGCTTGCGGACTTTCTCGAGCAATCCCTGCGGCACCAAGTCGACCGTGCGTCAACTAAATCCGATCAACGTCATGGAGCCGGCCCCGGTCTATCACGTGACGCATACTTACGCGCCGTCGACGCCGCCTCCCGCACCCGTCCAATACAGTTACCCTGCGCAAGACAACGCGGAGGAAACTTACCCGGACAATGCCAATGCGGGCTATCCGACTTATATCGTGGTGCCGCGCGCGCGTCATCTGCGCCCCCACAACGCCCGCAGTCATCCCCACCCGCATCATCCTTAGGCGGGCTGCCCGACCGCGGCTGTCTCGACCGGAGCTTGCTGCGCCTCACCGATTTCTTGCTGCTGCTGCGACTTTACCTGTTGGCCGCGACCGTAGGTTCCAATGACGTAGCCGCCGGCGATGGCCCGCGCCTTCACCGCTTCGAATAACTCCTGTCGTCCGGGAACATTGGAAAACGCCGTACCGCTGTGCAACGCGAACACTTGAAACACATAGCGATGTATTCCATGGCCCGGAGGCGGATCGGGCGGTAACCAAGCTTGACTCAGAAATGAGTTGCGGCCCACCTGCAGCCCGACACCCTCGTGGTCCGGGCTGTTCAAGGCCCCCTCCTCCAGCTCCGCATCGTCGACGCCCATATTGACCACGATGGCGTGCACCAGCGGATGCGGAGTCGGGGAATCGGCATCCTCGACGATCATCGCAATTGAGGCCGTGTTCAGGGGCATACCCAACCACGCCAACGGTGGAGAAAAGCCGACGCCATCGGCCGTGTACTCAATCGGAATGGTGGCCCCAGGCACAAACGCGGCACTGCGCACTTCGATGTGCGGTATGGCCGGGCGGCCGAGTCGGTGGAACACGGTGTTCTCCATACCCGCCCGCTGCTTCTGCAAGCTCGCGCCCAGCGATTCCGGAATCTTTTCCAGCATGTGACTTCCTCGCTCTGCTGATGAAGTCCATTTCTGTCACATGTGCGGCGCCACGGACGCCAGATGCCCGCCTATACGTGCGTCAGACAACTCCCTATACCGATCGAACTGGATTTGCGGCCTCCTGCCCCACCACTGTGTTCCATTCGCGCACACGCCAGCGTGTCACAAGACCCGCCTTCACGTAGGGATCCTCCTGCGCGAAGCGCTCCGGTATCGAGCGCGAGTCGCATTCAAACACGATAATCGCGCCATCGACGGGATCGGCCAACGGGCCGCCGAGCACGAATTGGCCACGCGCCTGCGCTTCCCACGCCAGTCGCAGGTGCTCGGCGCGAAATGGGGCGCGTCGCTCGAGATAGTCGGGTACGAATTCATAGAACAACACGAAATGCATGCAGGCTCCTAGTTACCCCGGCGGCTGACGCAAGATCCAGCCGTTACCGTCCGGATCATTGAACATGGCGAATCGTCCCCAGGGTTGTTGACCGATTTCCGACAACAGCAGGCCCCGTGCCGTGAGCTCGCGATGGTCCTTATCGATGTCGGTGACGTTCAGCATCACTCCCTGAAGTCCGCCAGGCTTCATTGCATCGAACCAGCTCACCAAGGCAATCGTAGTTGCGCATCCCTTCGGGGACAGTTGAATCCACTTGCCCTGCGGACCCATGGACTCCTCGCGAATCAAGTCGAATCCCAAGGTGTCGCGGTAGAACAGCTTGGCGCGTTCCTGATCGGAGACGGGAACGGACACGATCTCGAACGACGTAATGGCCATAGGGGACATCCTCTTAGAATGGAGGGTTCTCTTAGAAAGGATAGTTCAAACCGGTAAATACCGCGGCGCCTTCGCTGCCGCGGCCGATATCGACATACCCGACCACGAAGGGGCGCGCGATGCCGCGAAACCCGACGCCATAGACTTGATGCAATTGTTCGAAAGGATCGGTGCTGGAGCGTGAGAACACTCGGCCTAAGTCAATGAAGGGCGCAATTTCAATATCCAGAGTGGTGGTGACTGCGTTGAGCGAAAACACTTTGCGGCGCAATTCAACCGTGGTGGAAAGCGAATTGCGATCATAGAAACGACCGGCACCGAAGCCGCGCAACGGCTGCTCGCCGCCGATATCGCTGACTCCGCCGCCGATATTGCTCAAAGCCCAGAACGGCACCTGATGCGCGCTCGGCAGATAGCGGACCGACAGATGCGCGGCAAGGATGGTATCGGTTGCCACCTGCCAGAAACCACGACCGTCGAGCCCTGCCTCGGTGTAGAGCGAATCGTTAATGAGTCCATGTTTCGCGGCCGCGCCGCCATAGACCACCCACTTCACGCCTTTACTGGGGATGGTCGGGTCATCGCGCGTGTCATAGACCACGGAGAAACGGTTCAGCATCAACTTGTCGGTGCCGGTGACATTCGGAAATCGGGTTTGAATGGAGGCGACGTCATTCAATGTTCCCGGCAGAACATCGATGACCTGCAGCCGCGCCGTGTACAGCAGCTGCCACATGTGATTGATGTTGAATCCCAACTGCACCTGGCCGAAATCCTGCTGGCTGGTGTAGTTGGTCTCGGCGCCTTCGCGGGTATTATTGCCGATGCCGTAGAAACGTGGGGTGCCGTCGCGGTCATAGATCAAGCTGTAAGTCACGGACCAACGACTGTTGCGCAGGCGTCCGGTCTGATACTCGCCGTCGAATTTGCGCTCCACACGCTCCTTGATGCCTGACACGATGGACCACTGTTCGTCGGGCGAAGCGTACGAATAGATGCGCGCATGCACGCCGAAGCCGAAATCCGGGTTGTAGAGCACGTCGGGGGCAATGATGCGGCTGACGTTGTGATTCTCGTCGGTTCTCACCCAGGTCGGAATCAGCCCGAGCGTCGTGCCGCTATCGGGATCCACCGCAATCTCCGGCACCGGGATGAAGGGTGCGGTGGCCGGATTGAACCAGCGGGAAATACCTTTCTTCTCGGGCGGCGTAGGCACCGGCAGCGGTCCGGCAGGAGCATCGATGTTGGGAGTGCCCGGTGGCGTATCCGCCCATGTGGCCGCTCCCGGCTGGATCGCAAGGACCCCCAGCCCGAGCAGCCACGCGAGCCTCACCGCAGAAACTGCCCGAAGCAAGTCAGCAACCTATCGATATCCGCTGCGCCCATGGCCCCCATGGTGGAGATTCGGAACAGACTTGTCGACAGGCCGCCCTGCCCTGCATAAATTACAAAGCCGTCCGCTTTGAGTGAATCGTGCAGCGCCGGGTAGGCGACACCGGTAGGCAGGCGATAGGCTCGCAGCACCACCGAGGACTCCTGCGGCGGCAGCACCGCGGCGATCCCGAGTCGCGCCAAACCGGCTCGCGCCTGCTCAGCCAATGCGGCATAGCGTGCGTAGCGTGCCGCTCGCCCACCTTCCTCCTCATACTCACGCAGCGCCTCCACCAAGGCGTAGTAAGCCTGTACCGACGGCGTAAACGGCGTGTTACGTTGATCCTGCAGGCGCGCGAGACGCGACAGATCCAAATAGTAGGTGCGGCTGGTGGCAGATTCCAAGGCAGCGCGACGCACGATGACGAATGCAGCGCCCGGTACGCCGTGCAGACATTTGTTGGCCGTGGCCGCCACGGCATACAGCGATGAGTCGGTAAAATCGATTTCCTCGGCGCCGAAGCTGCTGACGCAATCGGCCAACACGCCGATGCCGCGGCTGCGACACAGCGCGCACAGCGCTTTGAGATCGTTCAATCGGCCGGTGGTGGTCTCATGCTGAACGATGGCCACATGGGTGAACGGTCGGGTGGCCTTGGCCGCATCCATGCGAGCTGCCACCGCAGTCCAGTCCGGCGCCAGCATCCACTCGCCGATGAGACGCTCATGGGAAATTCCGTACTGCGCGCAAATCTGCGCCATGCGCTCGCCGTAGACGCCGTTCTCGATGATCAACAATCGACCGTTCGCGGGCACCAGCGCAGCCAGCATGCTTTCTACCGCCGCGGTGCCGGATGCGGTCAGCAGCACGCTGGTCCACTCTTGCGTCGGTAAGGCGTAAGTGGCCAGCAGGCGCGATCGCGCCTCATCCTGCAAATCGAAGAATTCGCTTTCGCGATGACACAGGTCGGCTTGCAGCAGGCTGCGGCGTACTCGTTCGGTCAGCGTGACCGGTCCCGGATTCAGCAGCAGCATCAGCGCGCGCTCCCCGCTGAAAAATTCCGCATCAGGCGGAGCTTTACATCGACCGGCGTAATCGTCGGTCGCGGCAAGTCATTCGGTGTCCCGGTGCGAATCAGCAGACGTGCGAAGCGCGCGCCATCGGCCGGTGGCAAATTCAACCATGCAGTGATCTGCGTCAAATCATCGGTCTCCATAGAAGAAGAGTAGCTGCACGCTGCAGCCACTTCGGCAAAAGACACCTGCGGCGACACGGTAGCCTGTCCGCCGGTGGAATCGTGTACTCCGTTGTCCAACAGCAAGTGCCACAGATTCGGCGGCCCGTAGGCTCCGACGGTGGCAAAAGCGCCCATGCGCATCAACGCCGCGCCATCGCCGTCGATGGCAATGACGCGAATGTCCGGTCGCGCCAACGCCAGACCCAACGCCAGCGGCACCACGCAGCCCATGGAACCGACCATGTACAAATGGTTCTCACGGTCCTCGACTGCGTACAACTCGCGGCCGCAGTATCCGGTGGAGGCCAGCACGGCGCTCGAACTCGAGGGTGTATTGGCAACGATCACGCGCAGCGCCTGCTCACGCGATGGCCTAGCTTCGGGAGAATAGAGCCGCGGATGCAGTGTCGCCGGCGTACGTCGCGATTTGCGTCCCGCGCTGCCCGCATTGTTCAGCGCATAGTTCGCCACACTGCCCTTCTGCATCACCAGGGCATAGGGCCTTCCGGTTTCATCCATGTGCTTGATGGCCCGTTGCAGAGCGGCATCGATTTGCGAGGCCTCGGTGGGAAACAGTTCCCACGGTATCTGCATGGTCTCGAGCATGTTGGGCGTGATCGGACCCATCAAGGCGTGCTGAGGCTCGTCGGCAATCCCGGGTTGAGCCCGCCAGGTGACGATGAGCAATTGCGGCAGGCGAAATGTCCAGGTGAGGGAGGTCAACGGACTGACGGCATTGCCCAATCCCGAATTTTGCATCATGGTGATGCCGCGGCCGCCGGCTAAGGCAACGCCGGCAATCAAGGCGACGGCATCGCCCTCGTTGGCCATGGACACGTAGCGAAGCGACTCGTCCTGCAGCACATAGTTGATGAACGGCGTGAGGAACGAGCATGGCACGCCCGCGTACCATTGAAAGCCCCGCGCCCGCGCCGCCTCGACGAAATCTCGCGCCTCAATCATCGCCGAGCGGAGTTTGCGCGTGTGCGAAATCCACCGCGCGCCGCAAATCATCGAGATCGTTTACGCCGCGCCAGTGGCCATGCACGTACAACACTTCGATGGCTGCGCCGTCCGCGATCAGCGCATTCAATAGAGCTGGCATATCCAACCGATCGAAATCCGCGCGTTGCCGCAAGATCGCCAGCTGCGCCTTCAACCTGACGATTCCGGCTTGGCTGGCATTCAGCACCCCGATCCAGCGACCGTTCGGCTCGGGTTGCGAATCGGCCGCGGTCGAGGCGTCGGCGCCACTGCTGACGCGCCTGAGCAGCACCGGCTTGCCAAACAAGCCACGGTCATCGCCGCGTGAACAGAAGGCGAAGTCGCGCACCGTGTGATTGCTGTTGCCGCCCATCAGCGAATCGACCACCACGGAGAATTCCGCCTTCGACTCCACCAAATCGCGCAACACGTAGCTGCGAAACAATAAATCGCCGTAGGAAATCACCGCGTCCGACTCAACCGGATCAATGGCGCAGGCCAAAGAAGCCAATTCGCCGGTTTCGGCAAAACGCTCATTCACCACCAGCTTGATTCCGGCAGTGTCGATGGCGTCGGCGCGATAGCCCCCGACCACCGTGATGTCGTTGATGCTTTCCTTCTTGAACCCATCCACCAGCCAGCGCAGCAGCGGCTTGCCGGCAATGGGCAGCATCACCTTGGGCCGGTCGATGGTGATCGCGTCCAAGCCTTTGCCGCGCGAGGCCGCCAATACAATGGCCGCCCGCGAGCTACCGGTGGCCGACAAGTAAATGCGTTCCGCCGCGGAGTATTCGTCGGCGTCCTGCAGGCGAAAGATCTCATTGACCGAGACGATGCGGTCCTCCACGTGTACCAGCGTCTGGCTTTGGAAAATCTCCTTGGCGACGCTTTGCA
>JAXDQN010000120.1:0-3733 GCA_034667865.1 Gammaproteobacteria bacterium | reverse complement strand
GCAGCTGCTGCAGCAACTCCGCATCCCACTCGAGAGTCGCCAGATTCATCAGTTGCGTGCGACTGGCATTGGTCACATCTGTCAGGTGCAACCCGCCGGCCGAACCGCCGGTCAAATTCCACACCAGCCACGTGTCGATGTTGCCGAACAAGAGTTCGCCCGCCTGCGCTTTGGCGCGCGCACCCGGGACATTATCGAGCAACCAACGCAACTTGAGGCCGCTGAAGTAACTCGCCATGGGTAGTCCCGTCTTGGCGCGAAAGCGATTCGCCCCGCACTCCTTGACATACTCCGCTACCAGCTGATCGACGCGCGTGTCTTGCCACACCAGTGCATTGTGCAGGGGCTTACCGCTGGCGCGCTCCCATAGCACCGTGGTTTCGCGCTGATTCGTGATGCCCACCGCGGCAAGGTCAGCGGGACGCAGGCCAACGCGACCCAATGCCGCGCCCGCGACTTCCTGGGTGTTCTGCCAGATTTCAATGGCATCGTGCTCGACCCAACCCGGCTTGGGAAATATTTGTCGATGCTCTTTTTGCGCGGAACTGATTATTTTCCCGCCGCGATCGAACACGATGAACCGAGTGCTGGTGGTTCCCTGATCGATCGCCCCGACGTAACGCGTCATTGTTATTGCTCCGCTCCCCGCCCACGCGCAGCTTACCGCGTCTGATCGAAGGCCGCTGCGCAAGATGTCTGTGCTCGGCGACAAGCTCCCGCGACGCAATCAAATGCTAACGAAAGCCGGCAAATGCTAATCGGGCAGCCTTGCGAGCTCCGACTCGCGGACATGACAATAAAAAGTACAGTGCGCCAAACGCCGGGGATGCGCACTCCAGATGTGGGACTAACCAATATCTCAACAATCTGATTGAGCAGGATCATCGAGCGGTCAAACGCCGATGCGCGTCGATGGGAGGCTTCAAGTCATTTGGGAGCGTCCATTACGTTGGCCGGCATCGAGCTTGCCCATCAGATTCGAAAGAGGCAATTCTCCATCGGACGCGGTCGATATCGAAATTTCGGGTCGGTAACCATACAGGCATCTGCCTCAGATGGTTCCGACGCCATGCACTCGCCAGGCAGGAAACTCGTCACCTAATTGCGGTCGCCCGATCAGGCCACATGCCAGCAGCCCATCGTCGCTGCGAGCCTCGCACATATACACTGCAATTGCACCGCGTTGCTGAGCGGTATACACCAGCCACCAGTGATCGGGCAGCAGCCGCTTCTGCATTAACAAGTCCACCTCAAGATGAACCGACATATCGGCCTCCAGGATCTCTCGTGCCGGCTCCGCAACGAGGTTGCGCACGACCGCAATTTCTACGGTGAGATATAAGGGCTCGCTTGGTTCTTCTACCGCCAACCCGTGAGCCGCGAGGTGTCTTGCGACATTCGCAGGGACGGCGTAGGCCAGCGGCCTTTTGACGAGGTTCTCGCCGACGAATTTTGCGACATGCGGGACAGTCACTTCAATTGGCTCGCCGGTCAAGTCGTAGGGCTCGCGTGTGAGCACGGTCAACTTACGATCTTCGAACGCCTCCAAGCGATAACTTACCGCGATTCGCGGCGGCGGCTCACGGCACCGCTCCAGAAGTTTGACCACCTCATCTGCATGCGCCGCAACATAGATCAAAGTTTCGCGCAAAAATCCATACGACGCGCGCACGCGTTCATCGAACGGCAAGTACGCGTAAGTTTCCAGCAACAGATCCAACCGATTGGTGAGCCCGCGATAATTGCCCCCGAAGCGCGGGTGATGGGTATATGTGATCCAACCGGTCCCGTGACCACCTTCGTCGCGCTGAAAATTGCCGTACCAAGAAGAATCGAGTCCGTCGTGCGCTTTCACCGCGGATTGTACCGCGGGCATCATTCGGCTTCGCATATACTCTATCGGCTCGCGCCGAGCACTGTCGACAACATGCGGAATATCGAAGGTCATGGCGAAACGGTGGATCGAGCCATTAGTTGTGTGACAGTCGATCACCAAATGCGGATTCCATGGCTGGCAAACTCGGCGCTGCAGCGCGCGCATTTCGGCGCTGTCTTGGCGCATGTAGTCGCGATTGAGATTGATGCCGGCGGCGTTCTCGCGTGTGCCCACGCCGCCGGCGGGGCCGATCTGCCCACGCAAATGCTGGATGTCGAGTTCGCGATTGCATGGATCGATCCGGTCGTTTCCATCGGCGTTGAATAGCGGCGCGACCAGCAACGTGATTCGATCGAGCAACTCGCCATAACGGCCGCGAAGTATGTCCCGCACCAGCATCAACGCTGATTCCTTTCCCTCCACTTCACCGGCATGAATCCCGCAAAGGATGAGCACAATTGGAAGATTGGCGCGCAGCGCCTCCTGGGGGGCAAAATATCCTCGATTCGAAAGGACCAACAACGGCAATACACGCCCTTCCGGCGTCTTGCCGAAGTCAGTGACATACAGAGAACTGCCGCCGAGTTTGCGCAGCCCTTCGATGAACGCGAGGACGTCCGCATGCGAAGACGTTTCCGAATAGCCGGTCCTTTCTGCGCGCGTTAACGGATGCTCGGTTAGGATTAGCGACATGGCGCCTTCGTACGCATCACGCTTCGGAACCCTAACCCTAGCGCCGCCCAAAGGGCGATGAGTTTCCATTCGAGTGGAATGCCGCGTCGCAGCCACAGAGGCTGAAATACCGCGAAAGCCGCCATGAGCGCGGCACCCGTCAGGCAAAAAGGAACAGTAAAACTCCCGGTTGGAACTGAAAAGCCGGGCGACGGTTCACGGCGCTGGTGAATTGCCAGCGCGATCAGCATGAGAACAATGACCATCGACATGCAAATAGTTGCCATGTTGACGATGGGTACGATCGCGCCGCGACCGAGAAAGATGCCCATGATGCTTGCGCCCGTGACCAGCAATATCGCATTGGTCGGCGTTCGACCGCGCACATCGAGGCAGCCAAACATGGCTGGCAGAAGCGCTGCCCGCGCCTTCGAGCGGTGCTTCACTCAACCACCGGCGCGCTATCGCAAGCGATCCTCAGGCTGACCTCCGCCGCTCAGTGCCTTTCAGCCTTCCATTTCTCCACTGCCGCCATGGTATTCTCGACGTGTTTGTCGGGATTTAGCGCCGTGTATTCATAGATGATTTTGCCGTTGGGCGCGATCACGTATGAAGTGCGGCTCGAATACGAGGTGATGAACAGGTTGGCGTCATAGGCTTTGGATATCTTCTTGTCGGCATCCGAAGCTACTGCAAATTTATTGCGGCATTCGCTCACCGAGAATTTATTCAATGTATCGATCGAGTCGTGTGAGACGCCGATCACCGTCGCACCCAGCGATTTGAATTTCTCGGTGGCTTCCGCAAACTCATGGGCCTCCACCGTGCATCCCTTGGTGAATGCCGCGGGATAGAAATACAACACCACCGGACCATTCTTCAGCGCATCGGCCAGCGCAAACTTGAACGGCTGGCCGGCCAGCGTGGCTTCAGTGGTAAAGTCAGGCGCTTGTGCTCCGGGCTGCAGCGCCGCATACAGGGGCGAGGCCAGCAAGCAGCCAACAACGATTCCATAATACCGCTTCATGTTATTAGTCCTTTTTTGAATTGAGCCTGAAGCACTGAGCGTACCACTTAGACGGAGGAAATATCTTCATGGCAGAGTCATTCCAACCCCTTCCGAACGCCGCCCCTTCGCAGGTCGGTCTATCCGCAGAGCGGCTGGAGCGCTTGAGCAGCGTGCTC
>JAXDQN010000119.1:0-3148 GCA_034667865.1 Gammaproteobacteria bacterium | reverse complement strand
CGGGCAAAATCTGAATTTGGCGCACATCCCCGCCGAACACGATGACGTGCGCCACGCCGGGCACAGCCAGCAACCTCGGTTTGATGATCCAATCGGCATTGTCGCGAAGCGTGAATGCGTCCACCTTGTCCGACAACAGACCAATCATCAGCAAATCCATCGTGCTTGAAACGAGTGGCGATAATTTGGGCGTCGATACCCCCGCGGGCAACGAGCCCCCGATTTCAGAGAGACGCTCGGCAATTCCTTGACGTGCAATGTGCACATCGGCGCCGTCTGCAAACGTTACGGTAACCACCGATAACCCTGGGATCGATTCGGACCGCAAAGTGGTCAGGCCAGCCGACCCGTTGACGGCGTTTTCGACTTGCTTGGTGACCAGTTCCTCGACCTGTTGCGGAGCAAAGCCTGGCGCCTCGGTCTGAATGTCCACCTGTGAGGGGACGAACTCGGGGAAGACGTCGAGCGGCGCCTGCAAGGCGCCCCACGTACCAAGCGCCAATGCCAAAACCGTCATTACGGTAACCGCGCCGTAGTGGCGCACCGACAAGGCGACCAGGGCGCGAATCACGGTTAATCCGCCGCCGCAGTGCTGGGGTTGATTTCACGTGCCAACAGTTGCCCCGCTGCACTCGTGACAATCTTTGCGCCGGATTCGATACCCTCCTTCACAAAGTAGCCCTCGGTCGTGGTGCTGTCCGGATTCAGTTCGGTGCGCACAAATTGGCCCGGTTTCTCCTCGATGTAGCACCAATATTTTCCGCCATGGATGACCGCGGCGACCGCGGGCACTAAAATCCCTGATTCCGCTTCTCCGATCGGCACCCAAGCAACCAATCGCTCGCCTTCGCCGAAGTTGCTGGACTTCAGATACGCAAAGTAGCTTCGACCGGGAACCGTGGCGTCGGCGGGCGCGCTCCACACCGATCGAGTTTCAGTACTCTTGCCCCCTTGCGAGGCGTTGATCGGGGCCAGACGCAGACTGGTGACGGGCGTATTCGCTATGGCACCCAGGGAGAAGCTCACTCGCACCAGTTTCGCTTCCCCGCTCGCCAACGCGCGCAACTGCGGACTATCAACCTGATTCTTCCATGGTGAGTTCTGACCGAACATCGAGGACAGCTTGCGATGGGCAAGTTCCAAGGCGCTCTGATCCACCGCGGCCTGGCGCTCCGCACCCTCCAAGCTGTCAGCGGACATCGCGCCCGCGGTGCCCATCAATCGTTGGATGCGCTCGAGTGCCGCTCGGCTTTGATGCGCAGTAGCCGCCGCCGTTTCCAATTCCGCCAGCGCGGTGGCGATGTTCTCATGCGCAAGTACGACCGCGAATCCGATGGCTTCGGGCGCATGCGAAATGCTCTTCGCCTCTGTGGTCGTGATGCCCATTTTCTCGATCTCCTCGGGCTTCAAGGACACGCCCTCGGCCTCCACTGCCGCACCCGCCTTGTCTTTATCGCCTGAATCCTTCGCGGTGGGCACATCCACGGGAGCGCTCACCTTGTGACAGCCAGCGAGGCTCAACGATAAACTCACGATCAGGCCGCCCAGCACGACGCAACCCCGTGAGACGGTTCGCAGATTCAGATTCATCGGATCAAATTCCATGTCATAGAAGGATTGGTAGTGGAGGTTGAAGGCTGGGCATCCATCGCGGTCGTGGGCGACCAGCCCCCGCCCAGCGCCTTGTTCAAGCTGACGAGCGCCGTTAAGCGCGCCAGTTTGTATTGAACGAATTGATCGCGCGCCACATAGAGGGTCCGCTGGGCTTCGAGCAGCGTCAGGTAATCACCAGAACCCGCCTGATAACGCAACTTCGCGCCGTCAAAAGCGCGCTCGCTCTGAGCGATGTTTTCCATTTGAAATTCTCGTGACGCATCCAGGTGATGAATCTCTGCCAGCGCATTCTCGACATCGATCAGCGCCGCAACGATGACGGCTCGGTAGGATGCGATCTGTTCCTGCTCCTTGGCCGATACCTCATCACGCTGCGCTTTCAGGCGTCCGTGATCAAAAATGGGCTGGACCAAGCTCGCGCCCAGGGCAAATGAGGGTCCAATGCCCGGAATGGTCAAGACCGTCGCGGGAAGCGCAGGGTTTTGCACGCCGGCGCCGGCGGTGAGACTGATGCTCGGGAACATGGCCGCGCGTGCCGCGGCCAAATCTGCGTGACCAGCGCGCAAGTTGGTCTCTGCCAACACGAGGTCAGGCCGGCGCCTCAACAACTCAGAGGGTAGCCCTGCACTCACCGTCGGCTCTCGCAGTTCATCGAGCGGCCTTGTCATCACCTGGAATCCTTCCGGCGCGCGCCCGAGGAGCAGCGATAGCGCGGTGCGCGCTTCGAATTCCGTTTGTTCCAAGTCCACCACCGCGATCTGGGCCGTGTCGTAGGTGCCATTTTGCGTCGCCAATTCCACCGGCGTAGCGATTCCGGCCTCGAAGCGCGCCTGCACCACATCCAGTAGGTGACGCGCTGCATCCAGATTGTCTCGCGCAATGGCGCGCCTTTCGCGAAGCGACAGGATCTGAAAATAGCCGTTTGCCACGCCCGCCAGTGTCGTCAGCGCAATGGTGTCTTTATCTACGCGCGCGGCGCCCGCCTGAAGTCGTGCCGACAACGCGCTCGCGCGGTTTTTTCCCCAGAAATCCAACTCATAGCTTGCCGACAGCATCGCAGACCAATCAAGTTCATGGCCGCCGCCGTGGGAGGAATGGCCCGCCAAATAGTTTGCATTGCCGGTGGCATCGACGCTCGGCAGGATCGCAGCACCGGCCTGTCGTGATCGTGCGTCGGCCTGTGCCACGCGTGCACGCGCGACCGCGACGTCACCGTTGTTCGTGGCGGCCGCTTCAACCAAGGAATTCAACTCCTCGCTGTTGAATTCGCGGTACCAGTCCTTTGACGGCCATTGGCCGGCGATTAGTTGCCCGCCGCCGCCTTCAAACCCCGCCGGCAGATCTTGTGTCATGGGTGCTGGGTTTTGCATCGCGCAACCGCCGATGGCGAGACTGAAAGCGACGCTAACGCCGAAGAAGCTGCCGACCCTATCGAGTTTGGTTATTCCCATATGCCTTTCGCATCGTTCGCCACGAGTAGCAAGGACGCTAGCACGCTCATCCGGGCTCAAACTTTACAGATAATTATACAATC
>JAXDQN010000118.1:0-5957 GCA_034667865.1 Gammaproteobacteria bacterium | reverse complement strand
GATGATCCTTTCATGCTCAAGCTCTTGACCGTGATGTTGGCTCAGCTCGGTTACACGCGCCTCGCCGCCTGCGACAACGGCGAGAAGGCGCTTCAGCAGGTTACTCAGGACGCGGTTGACCTGATCTTTCTTGATATCAACATGCCCGGAATGGACGGGATCGAGTTCATTCGCAGGCTGGTGGATTGCCGCTATAGCGGTAGCGTGATCTTGGTGAGCGGCGAGAACAGCCGCATTCTGGAATGCGTCGAGAAGCTCATTGAGGCACACCATCTTATCGCGCTCGGGCGTCTACAAAAACCGGTCAAGCCGGAAGAATTGGCGAGTTTGATCGGTAGACTCAAGCCGAGCAAAGGCCGTCGTGAACTGGCGCATCCAAGCCGCCAGCCCTATAGCGTCGACGAGCTGCGTGCCTCAATCGCTCACGGGGAATTGGTCAACTACTATCAGCCGAAAGTGGCGCTCGCCACCTTCGAGGTGGTGGGCATGGAGACCCTGGTACGCTGGCAGCACCCAGTCGATGGCATCGTCCTTCCTGACCAGTTTCTCGGCTTGGCCGAGCAACATGGGCTCCTCACCGACGTGACCGGAGTAGTTCTCGTTGAAGCCATGAAGCAGGCGAAAGCCTGGTCGCAGGCCGGGCATCAAATGCCGGTGGCGGTTAACGTCTCCATGGATGATCTGATTGCGCTGGATTTCCCGGATATGGCCACAAGCCTCGCAGCTTCGGTGGGAGTGGAGCCTCGCCTACTGACTCTGGAAGTCACGGAGGGGCAAGTCATGCGGCAACGGAGCACTATACTTGACGTACTGAGCCGCCTCTCACTCAAGCGCTTCGGATTATCGATCGACGATTTCGGCACCGGTCACTCCTCCTTGGCGCAGCTGCGCGATTTGCCGTTCAACGAGCTCAAGGTGGACCGTGGCTTTGTGCATGGCTCTTCAAAGGACCCGACCCGCCAAGCCATCTGTAGTGCGAGCTTGAGATTGGCGCACCAGCTGCAAATGAAAGTGGTCGCGGAGGGAATCGAAGATCAAGACGACTGGGACTCACTGTCTGATCTGGGATGCGACATCGGCCAGGGTTATTTCATTGCGCGCCCCATGCCCGCCGCAGCTGTGCTCGATTGGCTGAGTGCCTGGGGCAAGAAGACCGGCTCCGCGCATCTTTTGACGGCGTGAACAAAGGCGATCGAAATGGCGTTCGATTTCGGCATTCAGTTTCTAAAGGAACCATGAGGAACTGCCGACTGGCCTCCTGATCTGAGGCCATCTATTGGGGTTTGATGCCAGCAGCTTTGACGATCCGCGCAGCTCGTTCACTCTCGCTCAGGACGAAGCGCGCGAACTCGGGCTGGGTCATGCTCATCGGTTCGACCCCGTGTTTTGTGAGCCAATCGCGCAAATCAGGCGCGACCATCACCTGCGCGATGTCTTTCGCCAGTTTATTCACCACACCGATAGGAGTGCCCCTCGGCACCCACACTCCGTACCAGATCGGATAGTCGAAACCAGCCACGCCGGCCTCGGCGATCGTCGGAACCTCGGGTAGAAAGGGCGAGCGTTTTTGGGTCGTCACACCAAGCGCAACGAGATTGCCCGAATGGATGTCGGTGAGAGCGCGCTCAATGGGCGCCATCATGTAAGTTCTGCGACCTGCAACCGTGTTGGCGATGGTGTCGACGATCGCCTCGCCCTGCACGGCGGGGATGTGTACCGCCTTGATGCCCGCCGCGTGGTTGAATTCCTCCGTTCCCAAGTGCGTAGCGGTACCAACGCCAGTCGAGGCAAACGTCAGTACGCCCGGTTTTGCACGCGCAGCCGCAATGAGCTCACGTAAGCTAGCGATGCCCGTAAGCTTGCTTGCAACCATCACGTAGGGCTGGCTGGTCAGCGGAACGACCGGGATGAAATCCTTCAATGGGTTGTAAGGAAGATCGTTCCTGAGTGCGGCGCTGTAGGCTTGAGCGCTTGTGCTCACGAGCACCGTGTAACCGTCGGCCGGCGATTTTGCGACCAGTGCAGGGGCCACCGTACTTCCCGCGCCTGGATGGTTCTCCACGGTCACCGGTTCGCCCCACAATTCAGAGAGCTTTGGACTGAGGGCGCGTGCCAACAAATCAGGCCCACCGCCGATACCAAACGGCTCGATCAGCCGTACGGGTTTGTTTGGGTAGGCGTGGGCAACCACGGCCGCGTCGGCTGCATCTGTCATGGTCGTTTCGCCGTAGCTTGAGATTTTCGCAGCATCGGTGGCGATAGCCAGACTTGTGGCTTGTATACAGCAAGCGGCGGACAGCATGCTCAGGAGTAGCGGACTGGTTCGATGCCGCGAGTTCATTTTGCCCCCATTTGTGCGTGCTGCCACGATTGGATCTCCACAGCTGTGCGCTTCAGTAGCGTAAGGGTAAGACAATGCTAGCGGTTTGTCGGTACCATCGTCGGATTCTTCTGGGAGAACTCATGATGATGTATCGAAGGTTCGGCTTCGCGCTATCGCTGCTGTTCGGCAACTTCGCAGGCGCAGCAGCCGACTCCCCGGCTCTGTCGCCGCAAGTGCAGGCATTGGTGCGCGTGCAAGCACCCATCGTGGTGCTTGCGCATGTCCGGGTCATCGACGGCACCGGCAAACCTGCCGCGACGGATCAGAACCTGGTCATCGAGCATGGAAAGATAATCAGAATCGAGGCTGCCCGGAAAGTCCCGCCGAGCGCCAGTACGACCGTCCTCGACCTGTCGGGCTATTCCGTCATGCCCGGTATCGTGGGTATGCACAATCATCTGTATTACGTGGCAAGGCCAAACGTTGCGCCGGGCCGTGTGCCGGCTTTCGACAACCCGGTGGTGGTGCCGCAGATGACATTCTCGGCGCCTCGTCTGTACCTGGCGGCCGGTGTGACGACCATGCGCACTGCCGGCAGCGTCGAACCATACGCGGATTTGAACTTGCGTGATCAAATTGAGGCCGGCGCGATGCCGGGACCGCATATCGATGTTACGGCGCCGTATCTCGAGGGCAAGAATTCTCCCTTCATTCAAATGCATCAGTTGGAAAATCCGGCGGAGGCGACACGTTTTGTCAACTACTGGATCAGCGTTGGCACAACCTCGTTCAAAGCGTATATGAATATCACGCGAGCGGAATTGAAGGCTGCCGTCCAAGCAGCCCACCAACACGGAATCAAAGTCACGGGACACCTGTGCTCGGTCACCTATCCGGAAGCGGCAGAGTTGGGCATCGACAATCTCGAGCACGGGTTTATGGTCAACACTCAATTGGCCGCAGGCAAGAAACCCGATGAATGCCCGGCGTCGGCCAGCGAAGACACGATCCGGGATATGGATCCGGATGGTGACGATGCGACGAGACTGATTCAAATGCTGGTGTCGCACCATGTTGCGGTGACCTCGACGCTGCCGGTGTTCGAAGACGATGTGCCGGGCAGACCGCCGCTACGTTCGCAAATGCTCGATGCGATGTCGCCGCCTGCCCGCGAGGCCTATCTTTACAACCGGAATCAACATGTGGAAAAGCCTTCTGCGGACGGGCAAACAAGACTGACTCATGAGATGCGTATGGAACGCCGGTTCGTGGAGGCAGGCGGATTGCTTCTGGGCGGGCCCGACCCGACCGGAGACGGGGGCGTATTGCCGGGCTTCGGCGATCAGCGCGAAATTGAACTGCTGGTCGAAGCCGGATTCTCGCCGGTGGAAGCCATTCGCATCGCGACGTTGAATGGCGCCATCTATGAGGGCAGACAGGCCAGCATTGGCTCGATCGAGCCGGGCAAGAATGCCGACTTGGTGGTGATAAAAGGCGATCCCTCGCAAACCATCGCCGATATCGAGAAAACCGAAATCGTCTTCAAGGACGGCGTCGGCTACGACTCCGAGAAATTGCTCCGGTCCGTCGCCGGCCGGTACGGTCAGTACTAGGAGAGCGCCCGGCGCGACGACGGGTCTGCGCCGCTCTACAAAAAAGACCGGCCACGCGCTGAGGCTAGGGCAACGGTTTTTTGAGGTAAATGCGATTTTGGCATGTGCGAGTCGCAATTTTGCAAGTTGCTCCGCGGCGTGCCCAGAACCAGTCATGGAACGCCGCTGCGATGCGCATCAACTGGCTCGATTTACTGCGTTTTAGTGATGTGTTCACTTTTTGTACAGCACTCGAAAAGACATTGCGGCATCGCGAGCCAAAGCGTCAATGCGGGTTATTGTAAATTGACGCTGTGCTCGGCACGCATGTACTTTCAGATGCGCTTCCGTACCGTAAAGTTTTTTGCTTGCTACAAGGGATGAAAATGAATTCACCACTGATTCGCTCCGCTGCTGCGTTGCTTCCTGCCGCAGCGCTCCTGCTCTTCACCATGCCTGTGCGGGCCGCCGGCGCGGACCCAGCAGTCGAACCGCCACTCGATGAAATCATCGTCACGGCGCAGAAGCGCGAGCAACGTATTCAGGACGTGCCCATCTCGCTGACCGTCATGGGCGGCGCTGAGTTGGACAAGTCGAGCATCATGAGCGTGTCGGATGCGTTGGGGATGGTTCCCGGCGTCGCCGTCAACGTCACCGGCCAGGGAGGGGAGACCAAGCTGACCATCCGCGGCGTCACCGCCGCCGGTTCCTTGTTCGCCGGCCCCAGCCCCATCGGCTACTACCTGGATTCCGTGCCATTTGGTTTGGTGCGATCGGCGGTGCAGCCGGATGCAAACTCCTATGATTTGAACCGTATCGAAGTGCTGCGTGGACCGCAGGGCACACTGTACGGCGCCAGCGCCTTGAACGGCGTGGTGCGCGTAATCACCAACGATGCCGACCTGAACGCATTCGATTTCAAGGCGCGCGCCGGCGTGTCCAGCACTCAGAGCGGCGGCGGCAACTGGCGTGACGACGCAGCGATCAATCTGCCGATCGTCGATGGCAAGCTCGCAGCGCGCCTGGTCGTCGGCCAAGAGCACGACAGCGGCTGGATCAACAGTCCGCTCGGCAACAACATCAACGACGGCGACTTGAAGAACGTGCGCCTGAAGATAAACGCGCAGCCAATCGATGACTTGAACATCAAGCTTGGCGCGACGCACGAGGAGGGGAGATTCGGCGCGCCGCCCGAGGGCACCAATGATTTCACCGCGTCGACCAAGGATCAGCCGATCTCGACCAATTTCAGCGCCTACGACATGAAGGCGGAGTACCAGTTGCCCTGGTTCTCGATATCGAGCGCGAGCAGCTACTTCACTTTCCTCAACGATGGCTCTCTGGACGTCGCTCCCGGGCAGGACACGCCCCCGCTGACCACCCGGCAGACTTCCCGAGTGTTCAGCGAAGAGATCAACTTGAACTCCAAGCTCGAGGGTAGCCCTTGGCGCTGGTCGGCCGGCTACTTCTTCCGCAATGCAAAAGACACGACTTTCCAAACTTTGGGCGATCTCATCCCGGCGCCTGTGTACCAGGCGGACCGCTCGAAATCGATGGCGGTATTCGGCGAGGTTGGACGGCGCTTCCTCGATAACCAATTCGAACTGACGGCGGGCGCGCGCTACTTTCACGATGATGTCGGCCTCGATCAGCTGATCCTGTTCGGCGAACCGGCCGGCACGCCGCTGCTCCGCACCGACTCGACTTTCCATGCCCTGACGCCGCGTGTGGTGCTGAGCTGGTTCCCGAGCCACGATTACACGATGTACGCCAGCTACTCGCAGGGCTTCCGCAGCGGCTTCCCGCAGAGCGAACTGGTGCAACTGGTGGCACCCGATTTCATACCGGTGAAGCCCGACAAGTTGAGCAACTACGAAATCGGCGCCAAGGGAAACCTTTGGGAAAACCTCGTGAGCTTCGATGCCGCCGTGTACTACATGAAGTGGAACGACATCCAGCAGGAGCTGGGCATTTTCATCCCAGGCAGCGCGGCCTCCATTATCGCGAACGTCAACGGCCAGTCTGCGAGCGGCATGGGCGTG
>JAXDQN010000117.1:0-2955 GCA_034667865.1 Gammaproteobacteria bacterium | reverse complement strand
CGGCGCCACGGTCGATGCGGTGGCCGTCAACGTCACGGTAGGCGCTTCCGCCGTCGAGCCCGACGCGCCGGATTGGGCGCCGCTTTGTGTCACGCCGCTGCTTTGATTGGCTGAGCTTAATCCACACGCCGACAGAATCGCTGCGGCCACGAGGCCAAAACCGAGACTGAGCGGACGGCGAGGATAGCGAACCAATTTCATGCAGGTCTCCCTTTCTGCATGACATAGTCAGTGCGTTTTTCGCTGCTGCCAATGTGTCGCGATTTGCGAACGATGGCGCTGTGCGCGTGTCGCAATTTGCGGACGAAAACTGAAAACATCACCGATTCAGGCCTGCAAAAAAAATGGCAGTGGCGCCAGATCGAAGCCAATCGAAAGACGCGGAATTTGCTCTCGTGCGATGCAGCGGCGGGCTAGCGGGTGACTGTTATGTCAAAGCGAGTTGTGTGGGTCAGCGCACGGAATCGCGGTCGGGTGCCCGGTATTCTGTGCTACATCTGTAACAAAGCTGGAGTGAGTGGATGCAAATCGACACTGCCATTAAGTTCGCCACAGGGCAAATGACTTTGGGACCCGCGCCGATCGCCGCAGCATGGGTACTGGAAGGCACTCCGACGGCTCGCAACAAATTCCTGGCCGGGAGCGCCGATAACACGGCGACTACTTGGATGTGGGATTGCAGCGCGGGCAAATTCAACTGGTTTTACGACATCGACGAGACCATTTGTATTGTGGAAGGCTCCGTGATTGTCCGGGATCACCGCGGATCGACGCGTCGATTGGTGGCAGGCGACACTGCGTTTTTCCCCGCGGGTTCCAGCGCCGAATGGACCGTTGATGAATATGTGCGAAAGATCGCGTTCCTGAGGCAGCCGTTGCCTAAGGCGGTTCTGTTAGCGAAGCGCGTCTATCATTCATTCAAACGCTTAATCGGGCAGCGCACAGTCAACGGGCAAGTCCCGGCAATGTTTCCGACCCGCTAGTTTCGGACCAGGCGCTTGGCCAACTGAGCGGTCAAGCGCCTGGCTGCAAATTTCGCCCCGTAGGCGAAGCGCAGCATGGGACCGAAATTGTTCGCGGCCGTGATGCCGATGAAATAAAGCCCCGGCACACTCGATTCAAAATGCCGGTCCAATAGCGGTGTATCCGCAGCGGTACGCACCTTCGACAACAAACTCTGATCCATGAACTTCAGCCGCGAGAGGGCGACACGATATCCCGTTGCCGCAATTACGTGGTCGAATTCCAGCTGTTTGGGCTGTTTCCCGGTTTGTTGGATAGCAAGCCTGACGCTGCGCCCCGGTATTTCCGTCACCTGCGTCAGCGTCGCGCCCAGATGCATCGGTAGCTGGCCGACTACTGCGTCACGCGTAAACCAACACGGCGCCGGTCCCAGATGGCGCTCGACTGCGCGATGCCGAAGCTTCTCCGGTAACGCGTAGAACACCATGGGAATGTCCGTGGCGAGGCGCGACCGCCACCCAGTTCCCAGTCCGGAGCGCGGTGCCGTCACGCTTTCCCAAAACGAGCGTGGCTCGCGAGGTGGATCGTGAAACAACAACGTCGGGGTGCGCGCGATCAATTCTGCGTCCACGCCATGTTGGCGCAGAATGACGGCAATATCGATGGCCGATGCGCCACCGCCGACCACCCCGACCTTCTTACCCTTGAAGCCGCTCAAGTCGCTATGTTGGGCGCTGTGAGATATCAAACCGTCGCTGACGCTGCCAAAAATCGGCGGCAGATAGCCGAAGTGAGTAATGCCCGCGGCGACCACGACAGCGCGCGACCGCGCGACCTCGCCGGCAGCGGTGGTGAGTTCAAACACATCGTCGCGGCGCGCGAGTCCCACCACCTGAGTATTTTCCAGGCCCGGTACGTAGCGCTTTTGAAATTCCAGCCCGTAGTTGATAAAGGTATCGAGCTTCACGGGCAGCGCCACTTCAGCGTAGTCGATGCCTTTTTCCGCGCAGTAGGCCCTCAATGGATACTGTGCCTCGGGGTCGTACAAGTCTGAAGCGAAGCCCTCCGATTTAAGGCACATGCCTTGCGGCATGTGATGCGTCCAAGAACGCATGGGCTCGCCAAAAATACGCAAGCTGCGTTGCGTGCGATGCAAATGGGCAGCGAGAGACAGCCCATACGGTCCGGCGCCAATGATGGCAACATCCACAACTTCGCGGCTCAAGACAGACTCCTGGTTGAAATTTGATATATGGGATCGCTCGAGGCCCGGAGGTCACGAACGGCGCCGGCGAGCATGATGATTCTCAAGCTGCGTAAATGCTATCGATCATTCGACAGAATTCCCCAGGCGCCGCTATTCAGATAAATGAGGCAGAATGCACTGTCCGTCACAGCTAGCGCCTCCGCGTCTCAAGATACTAAAGCAAAGCGCGGAGGGGATTTATGGTAAATGCGATGAAACCGATTGTTCTGTTGGTAGCCGCCAAATGGTGGCCGCTGTCGGCGCGGATGGCGATCGCGCTGCTGCAGAACGATTGTGTCGTGAGTGCAGTCTGTCCGAGGCCGCACCTGCTGACCTTTGTCGATGGCATTTCCAAGATCTACGCCTATTCCAGCGCGGACTCGTTAGCGAGTCTGCACAGGGCAGTCGGCGACGCCAAGCCGGATATCATCGTCCCGTGCGATGACGGTGCGGCGAGCCAGTGCCGCGCGCTGTACGAGCTGGACAACAGTTTGCGGCCGTTGATCGAACGTTCGCTGGGCTCGCCGCATAGCTTTTCCATCTTGGACAGCCGCTATCGGTTTCTCAGGATAGCGCGCGAATTGGACCTGCGGATACCAAAGACGCAAGAGGTTTCTCATGCGAACGATCTGATTGAGTGGCACCGAACCACCGGCGACAATTCGGTCTTCAAGGTGGACGGTGATAGCGGCGGCAACGGTGTGCGAATTTGCGGATCGCTGGCCGAGTCTTTGGCGGCGTGGGAG
>JAXDQN010000116.1:0-6544 GCA_034667865.1 Gammaproteobacteria bacterium | reverse complement strand
TGTTCGCCGCCGTCTCGAGCGGCGCGATCGGATCCATCATCTTGGGCGTGGCGCTGTTCGCGATCACCCTGATCTTGATTGGCCTGGTGAGCACCACGCTGCACACCATTTACACCGCAGCGCTGTATCGGTTTGCGACCGGCAGTAAGGAAAACGCGGGAATCGATGGCGAGTTGTTGGCGGGCGCTTACCGGACGAAGTAGAACTGGCTTACCACGTGCGCGCGACCACGTGCTCGCGCGTAATGCTGGCGAGCGTCGGCGTGCCGGCTTGCAGCATGATGTGGACGAGTTCGCGATTCAAAATATCAATCACGGCCTCAACACCACTTTGGCCGAACGCCGCCAGTCCCCAGGCTTGCGGTCGACCAATGCCCACGCCGGTCGCGCCCAGCGCGAGCGCTTTAAAAACGTCGGTACCACGACGAACCCCGCCATCGAGAAAGACCGGAACGCGTCCGTGGACCGCGTCGGCAATTTCGGGAAGGCATTCGAGGGTCGAGCGCAGCGTCTCCTCTTGACGGCCGCCGTGGTTGGAGACCACGATGCCGTCGGCCCCATGCTTCACGCAGAGCGCAGCATCTTCACCTGTGACAATGCCCTTGATGAGCAGTTTCACGCTGACCAGCTTTCGCAATTTGTCCAAATAGTCCCAAGTCATTTTCGTGGACGTCAGGTCGTGGGCATTGGACAGATCCAAGCCGGCATACATCGGCGCTTTGAACAGCGTGCTATGCGAGTTGTTGATGTGGCATTGGGTGCAGGTGCGACTGTCGCTCTGCATGGCACGCTGTAACGTTTCGTTGTTGCGGTTTGGCATGGAATCAACGGTCAGCGAGATGGCGGCGCAGCCGGCCTGCTCGGCCCGCTTGACGACGCCTTCGGTAACACGCCAGTCATCCGTGGCATACAGCTGCTGCCAAATGGGCGCGCCGCGCGCCTCCATGACCGGCTCGATCGGCGTCGAACCGACGTTCGAGAGCATCATCAGTGTCGAGCGCGACTTGGCGGCCCGCGCCGTGCCCAGTTCCGCGTCGGGATGGAAGGCTCTCTGTCCCGAAACGGCCGACAGGTAGATGGGTGTGGGCCATGCAGTGCCATAGACGCTGCGTGACGTGTCGCTGCGGCTCACATCCACGAAGCGCCGCGATCGAATCTCGTAGTGAGAAAAGGCGTCCTGATTGCGCAGCACGGTTTTATCATCATCGTTGCCGGTGGCAATGTAGCCAAAGTGCGCCGGCGGCAGCGCCTCGCGAGCAAGGGCCTCGAATTGCATGACGTTCAGAACCTGGTTGGCGGCGGTGACCGGCGGCAGCGGCCGCAGATAGGCGCGTGACGGTGGCGGGTTGTCTTCGGAGAATGAACGGGCTAGAGCGATCGGCAGGGTGGCCAGGCCGCCCAGCACCACACGCCGCGTCACACGGCCACGATTGAATCTGCTCACTGCATCCCCCGCGCCGGACTTGGCCAGCTTTGATTTTGGCCCATCATAGCGGAGTGGAGACTGAGTTAGGCGATCGTCCGGTTCCGACCGCGCAACCCGCCATGGCGGGATCGAGCGCGGCACTTGGTTCTAGTCATAAACAATCCATTGGAGTTCGTCATGAATTGTTCCAAGTGCAATAAAGCGGTTTCGGCCGGCGCGCGTTTCTGCGGCAGCTGCGGTCAACCGATCTGCGCACAATCGCACCGGTGACCTTAGCGTCATGCTGGCGAAGCGTTACTCGGTCGACATCACCGGAAATGGCGTCGACATGCATGCGTTGGAGCAATCGTTGGGTCAGATCGATTTGGCGCGTTTGGAGTCGATGAAGGACGTGGGCGCTGCCAAGTAAAAAGCTTCCAAAATGGCGCGAGTGGTGCGCAGCAGCACCAAGGTTGTAGCACTAGGCGGGCGCATGCGACACTGCAGCTTCGTTGCTGTCTCTGAAGGGAGTGGCAGATCGTGCGCCTAGATAGGATGTTGTCCTCAGTCGCGCTCTGCGCACTGTCCGGGTGCGGCGGGGTGCTCGAACCACGCGGACCCGTCGGCGCAGCCGAGAAACTCATTCTCATCGATTCGTTGGCGGTCATGCTGGTCATCGTGGTGCCGGTGATTCTCGCCACCATTGGATTTGCGTGGTGGTTTCGTGCCACCAACGCACGCGCCAAATACTTGCCGGATTGGAATTTCTCGGGACACCTGGAACTCATTATCTGGGCAGTCCCCACGCTGGTGATCACCTTCCTCGGAGGAATCGCGTGGTTTGGCTCACATACGCTTGATCCCTACCGCGGATTGCCTGGGCCCAAGCCGATTGAGGTCGAGGTGGTGTCGCTGGACTGGAAGTGGCTCTTTATATACCCGGATGAGCGGCTTGCCAGCGTCAATCAGCTGATCATCCCCGTAGGAACGCCGCTGCATTTCCGCCTGACTTCATCGGGTGTGATGAACAGCTTCTTCGTGCCGCAGCTGGGCAGTCAGATTTACACCATGGCCGGGATGATCTCGCAACTGAACTTGCAGGCCGACACGCCCGGCAACTATCACGGTCTTTCCGCGCAGTTCAGCGGCGAGGGTTTTGCGGGCATGGGTTTCGAGGTTCGCGCCGTGTCCGCCGAGGACTACGCTCGTTGGATTGCCGATACCCGGGCGGCGGCCGCGACGCTGGATACGACCGCTTACCTGGAGTTGGCGCAGCCCAGTAAGAACACACCGGCTGCGGTTTTCAGGTCGGTTGACCCAGGATTGTTTGAAGCGATTGTCAACGAAACCGTGCAATCCGCAGGGCCGCCCTGATGGGCAAGTTGACCTGGTCTGCGATTCCCTTCGATCAGCCGATTCCGCTGATCACCTCGATCATCTTGATCATCAGCATTCTGGGGATTCTGGCCTGGATTACCGCCCGGGGTCACTGGACGTATTTGTGGCGCGAATGGTTTACGTCGGTCGATCACAAGCGCATCGGCATCATGTACTGCATTCTGGCACTCGTCATGCTGATTCGCGGCTTCGCCGACGCCATCATGATGCGCGGACAGCAGGCGGTCGCGCTGCATTCGCAGGGCTATCTGGTGGCCGAGCATTTCGATCAGATCTTCTCCGCGCACGGCACCATCATGATTTTCTTCGTGGCGATGACCTTCATGATCGGTCTGATGAATTTCGTCGTACCGCTGCAATTGGGCGTGCGAGACGTTGCGTTTCCCACCTTTAACTCCACCAGCTTCTGGTTGACCGCGACGGCGGTGCTGCTGGTCAACATATCGCTGTTCATCGGCGAGTTCGCCCAGACCGGATGGCTGGTGTATCCGCCGCTTTCGGAACTCAGGTATTCACCGGGCGTCGGCGTCGACTACTATCTGTGGGCCATTCAGATATCGGGCATCGGCACGTTGCTCACGGGCGTGAATTTCGTCACCACGATTTTGAAAATACGCGCGCCGGGCATGACCTTGACGAGGATGCCGATCTTCTGCTGGACTGCGCTGGCCGCCAGTCTGTTGATCGTCGCCGCATTTCCGATTCTCACCGCAACGCTTGGCATGTTGCTGCTGGATCGTTATCTCGGGTTTCACTTCTTCACCACCGATTTCGGCGGCAACCCGATGATGTACGTCAATCTCATCTGGGCATGGGGACACCCTGAGGTCTACATCCTCATTCTGCCCGCCTTCGGGGTGTTTTCGGAGGTGTTCTCGACTTTCTCCGGCAAGCCTCTGTTTGGCTATCGCTCGATGATCATCGCCACCATGGCGATTTGCATTCTGTCTTTCCTGGTCTGGCTGCATCACTTCTTCACCATGGGCGCCGGTGCGAACGTCAATGGATTCTTCGGCATCATGACCATGATCATTGCAGTGCCGACCGGGGTGAAGATTTTCAACTGGCTGTTCACCATGTGGGGTGGCCGGGTACGCTTCCAAGTGCCGATGCTCTGGTCGATCGCCTTCATCGTGACTTTCGTGATTGGCGGGATGACGGGCGTGCTGCTGGCCGTTCCGCCGGCGGATTTTGTGCTGCACAACTCGCTGTTTCTGGTGGCTCACTTTCACAATGTGGTCATCGGTGGCGTGCTGTTCGGCGCCTTCGCCGGCTATACCTATTGGTTCCCGAAAGCCTTCGGCTTCAAACTGGATGAGCGTTTCGGCAAGGCGGCATTCTGGTTCTGGGTGGTGGGTTTCTACGTTGCGTTCATGCCGCTGTACGTGCTGGGTTTGAAAGGCATGACTCGGCGCATGCAGCACTACGATGTTCCGGCCTGGCAACCGTGGCTGATCGTGGCGGCCGTGGGCGCCGGATTGATACTGTGCGGCATCGCCTGTCAGGTGGTGCAATTGGTTGTTTCGATCCGCAATCGCGAGCAGTTACGCGATCTCACCGGTGATCCCTGGGATGGCCGCACCTTGGAGTGGATCACGGGTTCCCCGCCGCCGCCTTTCAACTTTGCCGTGCTTCCCAATGTGGTGGCTGAAGAGGCTTACTGGGACATCAAGCAGATTGCGCTCGAGAGTCGCCGTCTAACCGATCTGCCCGAGTACAAGTCCATCGAGATGCCGCGCAATAGTCCCACCGGATTCGTGGTGGCCTTCTTTGCGGTACTCACCGGCTTCGCGCTCATCTGGCAAATCTGGTGGATGGTGATCATCGGCCTCATCGGTGCGTTCGGCACCTTCGTGGTTTTTGCTTGGCGCGATCACTCTGAATACAAATTGTCGGCGACCGAGCTGAAGCGTATCGACGGCGAGCGGCGCAAAGCGCGCGTCGCCCTGGTTGAGGGCAAGGAGCAGGGCATTACCGCGGTCAAGTACAAGGGTCCGCGCGCCCATGGCTCGAAGCAGGCCGCCGTCACTGCGCAGCCCGATGGCGGCTTCAAGGGGCCGGCATCGAAGCGCATCGTCACCGGCTACGGCTTTTGGATTTTTCTGCTGTCCGATTTCATTTTGTTTGCCGGCTTCTACGCCGCCTACGCGGTGTTGTCGCATGCGACTGCGGGCGGCCCGGCGCCCAAGAACTTGTTCGACTTGAAGACAGTGGCGATTGAGACCGCATGCTTGCTGCTGTCGAGTTTCACCTGCGGCATGGCAACGCTCGCCAGCAGCGCCCGCAATCTGCGCTGGACCCAAATCGGTTATCTGATCACAGGCGCTTTAGGGGTGGTGTTTCTGACGCTCGAGTTCACCGAGTTCGCGCGAATGATTGGGCACGGGGCGGGTCCTGGCCGCAGCGCATTTCTATCGGCCTTCTTCGCGTTGGTTGGACTTCATGGGTTGCATGTGAGCATCGGCCTTTTGTGGCTCGGAACCATGATGGCGCAATTCTGGGCCAAGGGTTTTCGTGCCGACATCGTGCGCCGCGCCCTGTGCTTCGGCCTGTTCTGGCATGCGCTCGACATCATTTGGGTCGGCATCTTCACCAACGTTTATCTTTTGGGGACCAGCCCATGAGCAAGCATGAACAGACGGCCGGGATCGACGATACAGCCCCCGGTGATCCGGAAAGCGAGCAGCAAGGTGTGGCCGCCGGCGTACGCAACTATCTCGTCGGACTGCTGCTGGCCGCTGCGTTTACCGCAGCTTCGTTCTGGGTGGCGAGCGGCACCGGCTTGATTTTCGTGCCCGGGGTGCCCATGGCGCTGGCGGCATTGGCCATCGGTCAGATGGGCGTGCATCTCGCGTTCTTCCTGCACATCACCACGGGTTCTGATAACACCAACAATGCGCTCGCACTGGCTTTTGGTGTGCTCATCGTGGGCATCGTGATTGCCGGTTCCTTATGGATCATGTATCACTTAAACATGAACATGATGGCGCCCACCAACATGTTGGACATGCGCGCGCAGCCGTGACGACAATATTATTTTTATTTCAGTAGGACAACATCAACACGAAGCCATCATTCTCGTAGGCGTAAAAGCGCCATTCGGCCACGGTCTTCGGTGTCCCTAAGATGACCAATTGCTGCCGCAGAGTCGCGACGTCATTGAACACGTCCGAGGCCTTGATGAGGTTTTCGTATTTTCGCAGCAATGAATCCGTGGCCGGCCCCACTGCCGCATAAGTGATCAGGACTTTCAAGGGTGCGTTGAACAACTGCAGCTTGTTCATGGTTTCGTCGGCCTTTGCGGCGTCATTTTCGTGCTCGACCGCCACCGAGATCCAATTTGCATAAGTCGCGTACTTGCCGGTCTCATCGAGGCCGCGCTCCTCGTAGAACATGCCATCCAGCGTGTAGTACTCCTTGTTCCAGGCCAACAGCTCCAAGTGGCGCGCAATCCGCGGATAGATGGTGGAGCGCATGAAGTAGTTGTAGGACTTCGTCTCGAAGCCGACGGCGATGCGAAAGGCATCGCGCTCTGATTGCATGACCGCGACAAAGGCGTTGCGGAACTCTCGGGGTGTGATTTTCTTCATTGACGCGCGTCGACCGTGCCAGCATTGTAGCGCCCTTAAAGCTTGGCGCGCGAAGGGCACTGCCGAACGCCAGCGTGCCAGCAGCAGATCCGAGCAGGTGTTCATGACACCGGTGATCTCCTGGCCAAAGATCAACGGCAGTCCAGTTAGGC
>JAXDQN010000115.1:0-9433 GCA_034667865.1 Gammaproteobacteria bacterium | reverse complement strand
TTTGCGCAGTCGAGGGAATAGACGGGGTATTTTTCGGGCCGGCGGATTTAGCTGCCTCAATGGGCATGATTGGCCGTTCGACCGATTCGGCGGTGCAGGCCGCCATCGATGCAGGAATCAAAACGATATGCGCGTCGGGCAAAGCAGCCGGCGTGCTCACCACGGATCGGCAGCTGGTGCTGAAGCACCTCGACTTGGGCGCAACTTTTGTCGCCATTGGAGTAGACACCTTGCTGCTGGCGGGTGCGGCGCGAGAACTCGCGGCATCGATCAAGCGGCCATTGCCGGCGCGCTAAGGACGGTGGTGAGATCGATGCCTCGAATGATGGCGCCGCAGCTCGCGCCGGATGGCTCAATGCTTATGCTCATGGGTCTCCTGGGCGGATCTTAGTACGGGCAGCGTTTCTGTGCATTTACGGGCTGTTGACCGGTTCCGTGCTCCGGCGCACTCGTGAAACCATGATGCCGCGGTTTCAAGGAGGAAGACCCGTCCGACGGGATCGCAGGAAGCTCACCGCGGCGCGGAAGGGATGCTCAAGGCAGCGAGCGTCTCGTCCGCGCCTTACTTCCGTCACGTTAAGCGAAATTTCCCGGCTTGGGGTAGTCTTCCGGTCTGGTTTTTTTGCCTTACCTATTGGAGCGCGCAATGAAATTTTATGTGGCGCCACTTCTGGCGCTGGGACTCAGTATTGGCTTGACGTCTGGGGCGGACGCGGACGCCAAGCCGGCGGCGCAACTCGGATTGCAGCCCGATGCAACCGCTGCGATGCAGGGAATCGATCCTGAAAGGATTCGCGCCCATGTGCGTTTTCTGGCAGATGATTTGCTCGAGGGGCGCGGCACAGGCACGCGCGGCAGCGAACTCGCAGCCAACTACATCGCCACGCAATTTGCGCTGTATGGTTTGAAGCCGGCGGGCGACAACGGCAGCTACTTTCAAAAAGTGGCCTTTGGCGGCGTTCACACGCTGCCCGCCACCACGGCCTCCGTGCAGCCTGCCAGCGGCAGTTCCATCGCCCTGAAACTCGGCGATGATTTCGTGACCACCAATCAAACGCAAACCGACAACGTTGATGTCGACGCGCCTATCGTGTTCGTGGGCTACGGCATCGGGGCTCCCGAATACCAGTGGAATGACTACGCCGGCGTGGATGTGAAGGGCAAGGTCGTGCTGGTGATCGTCAACGAGCCGCCGTCCAAGGACCCCAAGTTCTTCAATGGCGACGCGCTGACCTATTACGGTCGCTGGACCTATAAGTTCGAGCAAGCCGCGCGCCAGGGCGCCGTCGCCGCATTGATCATTCATCGCACCGATCTGGCCAGTTACGGCTGGGAGGTGGTGCGAAATTCCTGGAGCAATGAACAGGTTTACCTCGCCGATGACAAGGATCCGAAGCTCAAGGCAGCCTCATGGATCCAGTTGGACATTGCCCGGCAGATCTTTGCCGCTTCAGGCCTGAAGTTGGACGACATGATCAGCGCCGCCGGCGCGCGCGGATTCAAGGCCAAAGAGCTGCCGGTCCGATTCAAAGCCCATATCGAAAGCAAGGTGCGGAAATTCCAATCCGCCAACGTAGTGGCGATGCTTGGGGCGAGCGGCAAGCAGGCCGTGATTTATTCCGCGCACTACGATCATTTGGGGATAGATCCGACCAAGACCGGCGACAACATCTACAACGGCGCCGTCGACAATGGCACGGGCTGCGGCGTATTGCTCGAGTTGGCGCACGCGTTTGCGACCTCAAAAGCGCGTCCCCCGCATCCCGTGCTGTTTGCCGCGGTGACCGCCGAGGAGAAGGGTTTGCTGGGCTCCAACTACCTGGGCAAACATCTGCCCTTGCCGCCGGGCAACATTGCGCTGGGATTGAATTTCGACGCCATCGCGCCCATTGGCATGCCGCAGTCGGTGAACGTGACCGGCGCAGAGCGCACCTCGTTTTATCCGACCGTGACCAAGACGGCCGCGGCCTTCGGCTTCGAGATACAAAAAGACGCGGAACCCGGTGCCGGACATTACTATCGCTCCGACCACTTCAGCATGGCGCGCGCGGGCGTGCCGGCGTTCTCCATCAATACCGGCATCAAGTTCGCGGGTCACCCGGATGACTGGGGCAAGGCTCAGCGCGAGGAATACACGGCCAAGCACTATCATCAGCCGAGCGATGAGTATTTGCCGTCGATGGATTTCACCAGTAATGCGGCGCTCGCCAAATTTGGCTTTGCGTTGGGCTGGCAGGCGATGCTGGCCGGCGGCACCGTGCATTGGTTGCCGGGCGATGAGTTCGAAGCGACGCGCTTGCGCAGCGAGTCGCACTGATTCGCCTGACATAAGCCGGCTGTCATAACCCGAAAATGACGCTTTGCGTCTCTTCTCGGCGACGGCCATGGCGCACGCTCCGTAGGGAAACCTGTGTAGCGTGCGCCATGTCTCACAGCGCCCCGGACCGCCTCGATAGGCTTACACCCGTCAATTAACCGGAGTTTCCATGGCCGACAATTCAATGACGGGCAGTTTTCAATTCACTCTGCCCAAAGAGCTACTGACTGCCTCGAAGCGCGCCAGCGCACCGCCGAGCGAACAACTGCGCGTCGAGGGATGGCGCAACTCGTGGCTGACGCGTATTTCGGAGTTATTCGTCGGCAAGGACTAAAATTCGGACTTTAAGTTAAATTCGTCGATTTCGGGCATCGCCCGGGGATTACCATGGCGCACAGAGGTACCGAAACCATGCGCCTGGCCCGTCCCGTGTACGAAAGCTTGCCGTTCATTTACGCGTCGATCGGCGGCATCGCGATATTTCTGTCCTACCTCAATCCGGAGGGCTTCGCCGGAAAGGCCGCTTTCCTGATCGGCTTGCTGGCTGAAACGGCGGCGCTGACGTTGTTTCTGCGGCGCCAGGACTATCGGGCTTTGAGCCGCGAATACAGCGGCGAGATCATCGAGCTGCCGTCCAACCTCAAAGGCTAGCTGCTTTTCGGTACGTCGATCACCGCCGTTTCAGTATGTTCCGCGGCATGGCGCACTCGCGGCGCGCGCTCGTCGATGTACATGATCTCGTGCTGGCCCACCTGCACCACGTCGCCATCGTTCAAGTTATGACGGCGCACGCGCTTGGACTGCACGAAAATACCGTTGGTGCTGTTTAAGTCTTCGATCAGACAGGAATCTGCCTGTGTGACGATCTGACAGTGGTGGCGGCTGATGAATTTGCTGTCGATCTGCAAATCGTTGTCCACCGTGCGACCAATCACCAATCGTCCGGGCCGCAACTCGCGTTCGACCACGGTTTTTCCTTCGCTGGCCAATAATATTCGTCCGACCACAGTCTGTGGCGCAACGATCGCATGGCTGCCGGTGCGGTCCAGATCGATCATCGCCTTCATGCGATTGGTCGAGGACGCAAATTCGACCCACTGCAGTTCCTCGATCGCAGCATTGAGTTCTTCCGCATCGACCGTGTCTTTGTCGCGGCCGAAAGCTGCCATCAAGGCGGTGTCGCACAAGGTGTTGACCAGGCGCGGCACTCCTCCCGTGTATCTGTACATCGTCGCAAAAGTATCCTCGGCAAAGATGCGCCGGCCCTGGGAACCGGCCACTTCGAGGCGATGCTCGATGTAACTGTTGGTTTCCGCTTTCGACAGTGCGGTGAGATGAAACCGCAGGCGCACGCGTTGGGTGAGCTGCACCAATTCGGGCGAATTGAGCTTGTCGCTCAGTTCCGGTTGCCCGGCCAGAATGATGCGCAGCGCCTTATCCTTGGTGGTTTCCACGCCCGAGAGCATGCGAACTTCCTCGAGCACGCGATTGCTCAGGTTTTGCGCTTCGTCGACGATCAGCAGAACCTTGCGTCCGCTGGTGAACTGCTCCATCAAAAATTGCGTCAATGTCGCGAGCAGTTCGGCCTTCTTCATATTGAAGGGAGAAAAGCCGAATTGCACCAGAACGGTCTGCAGAAACTCCGTGGGCGACAATTGAGTCTGACTGACCTGCGCAACGATGACGTCGGTTTGCAGTTCGCGTAAAAAAGTCTCGATCAATGTGGTTTTGCCCGCGCCGATTTCGCCGGTAATCACCACGAAACCGTCGGTGAACCAAATGGTCGATTCCATGTACGCTTTGGCGCGCGCATGCTGCTTGCTGAGGTACAGGAATTGCGGGTCCGGGCTGAGACGGAACGGCAGTTCGTGCAATTTGAATAGCTCTAGGTACATCTTGCTCAGCCGTCCGTTTTAGCTATTTGCCCGGCATTGGACAGTCTATGTCCACTGGATGAATTTTAGTGCATTCGCAAGCGCCAAATTGCGGTCCTTTGCCGCTTTTTTGAGAATCGTGCAGTGGCCCACCTTTCGGCCGGGGCGCGGCTCCTTGCCGTAGTCGTGGTAGGCCAAACCGTCGATTCCCAGCAAAGCATCGCGATCGGGCATTTTGCCGAGAAAATTGATCATTGCGGCATGGCCCAGGGCGCGGGTGCTTCCCAGCGGCAAGTCGCAGATTGCCCGGAGGTGATTCTCAAATTGGCTGGTGACGCAGCCTTCGATGGTCCAGTGTCCCGAGTTGTGAACGCGCGGCGCCATTTCGTTAGCCACCAAACGACCCTTCACGACGAAAAATTCCACGGCCAGCACACCGACGTAATTCAGCGACTTCAAGATGTGCTGCAAGTGAGCGCGGGCCGCGCGTTCGAGCAGCGTATTGCCAAACGGTGCGACGCTGTAACGCAGAATGCCGCCGCGATGCACGTTCGCGGTCAACGGATAGAACACCATGCGCCCCGACGCGGAGCGCGCGCCAATGATGGATACCTCGCGCGAGAAGTCCTGGAACTTCTCGAAGATCAATCCTGCGTCGCCGATCGCCGCCCAGGCCAGCTCGATGTCGGCCTCGTGCTGGATGGTGAACTGGCCCTTGCCGTCATACCCCAAGCGGCGAGTCTTGAGTACGCCCGGCAGTCCGATGCGGCTGGCCGCGCGAATCAAATCCTGTTTGCTGTCGATCGCACAGTGCGTGGCCACGGGTATCTTCAATTTCGCAAACAACGCCTTCTCGTGCAGACGATCCTGCGCCGCTGCCAACGCCGCACGAGGGGGCCGCACCAAGGTCATTTGCTCCAGCGGTTCGAGCGCCTTGCCGGCAATGTTTTCCCAATCGAAGGTGACTACTTGGTTGTGTGCCGCCAACTGCGCCAGGCAGGCGGGATCTTCGAGTTCGCCCGTTAGAATGGGTGCGACCTGACCGCCCGGCGACAGCGCGCTACGGTCGAGAAACTGACAGTGAACGCCCAAGGGATAACCGGCGAGTGCGAGCATCCGCCCCAATTGTCCGGCACCAACAATGCCAACGCGGGTCAGGCTCAAGAGCTGCGCGGATCCGGCTTGGCGAGCACCGCCGCGGTTTGTTCGCTGCGGAATGCGTCCAGTTTGGCGCGAATTTCCGTAAATTCATTGGCCAGAATGGCCGCCGCAAACAGCGCCGCATTCTTTGCGCCAGCCGCGCCAATGGCAAAAGTAGCGACCGGTACGCCGCTGGGCATTTGTGCAATGGAGAGCAGCGAGTCCATGCCGTTGAGTGTCTTGGTTTGCACCGGTACGCCAAGCACCGGCAGCGAAGTTTTGGCAGCCGTCATGCCAGGCAGATGCGCGGCGCCGCCGGCGCCGGCGATGATGGCGCGCAGCCCGCGTTCGCGCGCTGCAGCCGCATATTCGAATAACAGATCCGGTGTGCGGTGCGCGGAGATCACGCGCACTTCATGCGCAATCCCCAGGGCAGTCAAAGTGTCGGCGGCCGGCTGCATCGTTTCCCAATCGGAGGACGATCCCATAATGACTCCGACCAGCGCTTTCATGGCCCAATTCTACCAATCTAGCCGAATAACTGGCGCAGAAACGCAAAAACCTCGCGCGCGCCAGCCGGCGACCGCTGCTCCACGCGCTCTCTTTCTGCCTTTTCCAGCAGTTTCTCCAGCGTGGCGCGGTCTGCCTTGGGGAATTCCTCGAGCAGCTCATCGAGTGCACTCGCGGGCTCCGACAGCAGCCGGTCACGCCATTTTTCGATTTGCTGGAAGTGGCGGATCTCCACGTCATGGCGCAGCTTGCGCTCCGCCAGCTTGGCCAGCACCGGCTCAGGATCGATGCCGCGCATCAATTTCCCGATGTATTGCCGCTGCCGAACTTGGGCCCCATGGGAGGGTAGCCGGCGCAAATCGCGCAAGGCCACGAACAGGCTGTCAGGCAGGCCTAATGCTTTGATTTCCTGGTCCGGGAGAGTCGACAATTTGACCCCTAGTTCTTGCAAGGAAGCCGCCTCTCGCTTGCGGGCGCTCTTGCTCAATCGTTGTTCTTCGGACTCTTGCGGGTCGCTGGCTTCTTGCTCTGAGTTCATATTCCCCATGCTATCACTCGGGCCGGTAGAATCACTGCCCGGATTTCCAGACCTGCTGACGGAGAAATTGATGGCTGTTACCAATGTCCCGGTTCGCCTCGCACAGGCGGATCTCGAGTCCATCATCGAATTGGCGCTACAGGAAGCCAAAGTCCGCGGCGCCGCACAGGCCGATGCCGCCGTGAGCCAGGATACGGGCCTGTCGGTGGGCGTACGGCTGGGTGAGGTGGAAACGCTCGAGCACCAGCGCGATCGCAGCATGGGCGTCACGGTGTATTTCGGCACGCGCAAGGGCTCAGCCAGCACGGCGGATTTCTCGCTGGACGCCGTGCGGGCAACCGTGGCCAAGGCCTGCAGTATCGCGCGCTTTACGGCCGAGGACGCCTGCGCCGGGTTGGCGGATGCCGAACTGATGGCGCAGTCGCCGCAAAACCTGGATTTGTCCCATCCCTGGGATGTCAGCGCCGACCGCGCCATTGAGATTGCCAAAAGCAGCGAAGCGGCGGCCCTGGCATTCGACTCTCGCATCAATAATTCCGAAGGCGCCTCGGTCAGCACCCATCAAGGGCTGCATGTATATGGCAACACCCATGGCTTCCTTGGCGGCTACCCGACCACCTCGCACACCGTGAGTTGCGTGGTACTTGCAGGGTCGGGCGAAGAGATGCAGCGGGATTATTCCTACACCACTTCGCGGGATTGGCGCGAATTGCAGGATGCGGAGGCGGTGGGACGCGAGAGCGCACGCCGCACCATCGCGCGGCTCGAGCCGCGCCAGATCAGCACGCGCCGCTCGCCGGTATTGTACGTACCCGAACTGGCCCGTGGACTGATAGGGCATCTCATAGTCGCCGTGCGCGGCAGCAGCCAGTATCGAGAGGCATCATTTCTGCTGAACGCGGCCGGACAACAAGTGCTGCCTGGCGGATTTTCCATCGCGGAACGGCCCCATATACCGAAGGCCATGGGAAGCGCCGCATTCGACGACGAAGGGGTCGCTACGCGGGAACGCGAGTTGGTGACCGACGGCGTGCTGCAGGGCTACATTCTGTCGAGCTATTCCGCCCGCAAACTGGGTCTTAAAACCACGGGCAACTCCGGCGGCGCTCACAATCTGCTGGTTGCACCGACCCTGCCCGGCGGATTCGAGGCCATGCTGGCGCGCCTCGGAACCGGTTTGCTGGTCACTGAACTGATGGGCCAAGGAGTGAATACCGTCACGGGCGACTATTCACGCGGTGCCGCCGGCTTTTGGGTCGAGAACGGCACGCTGCAGTTTCCGGTGGCGGAGATCACCATTGCGGGCAATTTGCGCACCATGTTCAAGGGCATCGCAGCCGTCGGAGACGACATCGACACTCGCGGCGGCGTGCGGGTGGGCTCGATACTCCTCGAAGAAATGACTATAGCCGGGGGCGCCTAGCCGGGGGCGCCTAGCAGGCCGCGCCTAGCAGGCCGCGCCTAGCCGGACGAGCGACCCGCTACCGGCTGCGTGGACGGCTGACTGTGAGTCGCGCCGGCTTGTTCCTCGATGGCGGCTTCGGCTTCGATCAAATCTTTGAGCGAACGCTGATGCATTGTTTGTCGCGCTGCCGCTTCGACGCTGTTGAGGATGTTGATGGCGGGACCCACGGAGCGCATGGCAACGGCCAGGCGTCCGGCATGCAGCGTGCGCACCACTTCCAGGATATCGGACAACCAGATGCCGGCCGGATCTCGACCCGGCACGAACTCCTCTTGCTCGGTGGCGATAATCAAGCCGCCGCGCTCCAAAGATGCAATGACCGGCGCAATCGCGACGCTCGGGACGTCCAGTTCAGCGGCGAGCCGACCGATGTTCCAGTAGGCCTTGCCCGCGGCATAGTCGCGCGCGATCAAGAACATGACCGATAGTCCGACTTGCTCGCGATCGCGCCCGGTAAGGTCGATGGCTTCCTGACCGTGGCGCAAATACTGGGGAAATTGCAGGTAGAACGCGAACTGCGCGCCCATCAGCAATATCAGCCAGCTCAAGTAGACCCAGATGAGGGTCGTCAGCACGATGGCGAATCCGGTGTACACCGCCACCAAGGATGAGGAGTACACGATGAATGAAGTGAACACACTGCCCACCACGGCCCACACCGCGCCGGAGACGACGCCGCCGATCAGTGCGGCTCGCAGCTGCACCTTGGTGTTGGGTATGAAAATGTACATGAAAATGAATACGCTGCTGACGATCACATAGGGCACGATTTGACCGCCACTGCGCAGCATCCAAGCCAGCGGGCCGATGGCATCGATCCAGTGCGCGAATGGACTGCGTTCGACGCTGCCCAGCAGGCCCAGCGCGACTGCGAGCAGGACGGGCCCTAAGATCATTACGCTCAAGTATTCGGTGAAGCGGCGGGCGAAGCTGCGCGGCCGTTGCACGCGCCAGACGTAATTGAAGCTGTTCTCCACTTTTTGGATGGTGGTTATGACGGTGTAGAGCAGAAACGCGAGGCCGATGGTCCCCAGAAGGTCGCCGCGCATGTTCTGCACGAACTGCATGACGCTTTCGGTCAACTGACCGGCGGCTCCGCCCAGCGGACGAAAGAATTCCTGCAAGATGTAGCGCATGTCGCCGCGCGCGCCCAAGCCCTTCAAGATGGAGAAGCTGAACACCAGCAGCGGGACCACGGACAGCAGCGTGGTATACGCCAAGCTCATGGCGCGCACGCTGACCTCGCCGCGCAGCCAGTCGCGCACCAGGGCTGCAGGGTAGCGCACCACCCGCAGTACAGCGCCCCACGGCGGTCCCATGCTGCGAGAGCCGATGAACAACAGGTCCTCGAGCGATTCCCACCATTTCATCATGGGTCGAGCCTTACATGGCACATGGGCTGTGGCAAGATCGCCGCTCGCGCGGCCTGAAGGGATGACGCGACCCTGTTTTCGTCTGTCTGGCCGGGAAACAGCCGCGGATCGAGCGCTTTTTTTGAGGATTTAAGTACCGCATGACCATCGGGTATCCCGAGCGCATCGTCTGTTTGACGGAAGAAACCACCGAGACTTTGTACTTGCTCGGCGAGG
>JAXDQN010000114.1:0-5197 GCA_034667865.1 Gammaproteobacteria bacterium | reverse complement strand
GGCGAAAATCGGTGCGTGCCTTGGGAAGCAGCGTGCTCTTGACCCAGGCGTCGTAGTCCTGCAATTGCAGCTCGAGCTTGGCGTACGCCGGCTCCCATCCGCTCAGGTGGTACTTCTTGAACAAGGAGGCGATGCCATCGATGTAGTTGGAGTTGCGTCCCAGTTCGGTTTCGATTCTGTCCTTGGCGGGATAGATCACGCCGGGCTTGGCCATCTGTTCCAGGGCGCGTTGTTTCAGGATATCGACGTATGGCTTGAAGCCGGGCTCGACGCCGGCGTACTTGCGCAAGCGAACCACGGCGGCAGGCCGTCGCTGCGCCGCGACTTGGTCATCCAGCAGGCCGCGCAAGCCTTGAAAGACCGACTCACTGGCATTGTCGAAGGGCACCTCGTGCTGCAGCTCGAAGTCCTCGGTGCGAAAGCTCAGGTCGAAGGACTTCACCAGAATATCCAAATCCTCCTGGACTTTTTTGTCGGCCTCGGTGGCGCGCGCCGCCCTGATCTTGGCCAACGCAGCTTCCATTTCATGACGCGTTTGCAATTCGTCAGCCAACGTCGGGTTGGAAATGAGCGGATCGAATTTCACCACGCCCTGGCGCGAGCCGCCTTCCGGCGCATGCTGCAGCTGAATGTCCAGCAGCGTGTTGGTGAAGACATTGCTTTTGGCGATCCAGGCCTGTTCAGCATGGGCCGCGGCACAGAACACTCCCAAGGCAAGTACTCCGATAAAACGTTGCATTCGTTGCTTCCTAGTCTATGTTGCGTAACAAATCGTTGAGTGAAGTCTTGGCGCGGGTTTGCGCGTCGACGCGTTTGACGATGACGGCGCAGGCCAATCCATACTTGCCGTTGGCGGCGGGCAAGGTGCCGGGAACGACCACGGCGCCGGCCGGGACGCGCCCGTACAGAATCTGGTCGCGCTCACGATCGTAGATGCGGGTGCTTTGACCGATGAATACCCCCATCGAGATGACCGCGCCGGTTTCGATGACCACGCCCTCGACGATTTCCGAGCGGGCGCCGATGAAGCAATTGTCTTCGATGATGGTGGGCGCGGCCTGCAGCGGTTCCAGCACGCCGCCGATGCCCACGCCGCCGGAGAGATGCACGTTCTTGCCGATTTGCGCGCAGGATCCAACGGTGGCCCAGGTGTCGACCATGGTGCCGCTGTCCACATAGGCTCCGACATTCACGTAGCTCGGCATCAATACCACATTGGGCGCCACGTAGGCGCCGCGGCGCACGGTGGCGGGGGGCACCACGCGCACTCCCGCCGCGGCGAATTGTTCCGGGGTCCAGCCGCTGTATTTCAGCGGCACCTTATCGTAGAAGCTCAAGGCGGCCGCGGGCATCACCGCATTGTCCTTGACGCGAAACGACAGCAGCACGGCTTTCTTCAGCCATTCGTTCACCTGCCAGGTACCGCCGCGCGGTTCGGCGACGCGCAGCGCTCCTGAGTCCAGCAGGCCCACGGCCGCTTCGATGGCGGCTCGCACCTCGCTGGACGCATTGCGCGGCGTGAGTTGCGCGCGCGACTCGTACGCGCTGTCGATGATCGGTTGCAGATCGGTGGGGTTCGTCATTGTGTCGGTGCTTTAGCTGCGGGAGACGTCGCGCCGATCCAGTGCCCGGATCAGCGATTCTTGTAGGCGCGCGCAGGCTTCTTCCGGCAGCAGCCCGCCGTCCGCGCCGGTGATATAGAACACGTCTTCCGCGCGCTCGCCCACGGTCATGATCTTGGCGCCGTTGATGGCGACCCGTTCGGCGCGAAATACCTTGCCCACTTCGGACAACAGGCCAGGCCGGTCAGCCGCCACCAATTCGAGGATATTGCGCTGGCTGCGGTTATCGATGCTGAAATTGACCTGGGTGGGTGTGGAAAACATGCGTACCTGGCGCGGCGCGCGCCGCGTAACCGTGAGCGGCAGATCCTCGGGCGCCTGCAAGGCGCGCCATGTGGCGCGTTCAATTTCCTGGATGCGCACCGGGTCAGAGATCAACACGCCGTTATCTTCCAGCACCACATAGGTCTCCAGCTGGAAGCCGTTGGCGCTGGTGATCAGCCGCGCGTCGACGACGTTGAGCCCCATTTGATCCAGAACCGCGGTGGTGCGGGCGAAGCTGCGCAAGCGGCGCGGCGTGTAGGTCAGCACGGTGGTGCCGCCGCGGTCGGTGGTCTGGCGAATCGCGACCACCGGCGCGTCGTCATGCGGATGCCTGCCGGCCAGCAGCCTGGTGTGCCAGGCGATCTCATCGGGCGTGTAGCGCAGAAAGTAAGCTTCGGTCCACTGCGCCCAAACCTGTGCAATCTGCTCCGCGGGCAGCGCATCGCCGATGATGGCGCGCACCTGCTCCTGGGTTTCGCGAATCAATTCCTCTTGATCGACGGGCGTCTCGAGCCCGCGCCGCAATGCGCGTTTGGTGCGTTCGTAGAATTCCTCGAACAACTTGGCTTTCCACGCATTCCATAGTTTGGGATTGGTGCCGCGTACATCGGATACCGTCAGCACATACAAGTAATCCAAGTGTGCCTGGTCGCCGACGCGGCGCGCGAACTCATGGATGATGTCCGGATCGCTGATGTCCTTCTTTTGCGAAGTGATGGACAGGATCAAGTGATTGCGGACCAGCCAGGCAACCAGGCGCGCCTCGTAGCGGCCCAGCCCTTGTTCGAGACAGAAGGCTTCTGCATCGACCGCGCCCAATTCGGAGTGATCGCCGCCGCGGCCTTTGGCGATGTCGTGGAACAGCGCGGCGAGGTAGGCGATCTCCTGACGGGGCAGGGATTGCATGATCTGGCTCAGAGCGGGGAGCTCATTGTTGAACTTCGGCATGGCCAGGCGCCGCAGATTGCTCACCACGAACAAGGTGTGCGCATCGACGGTGTAAGCATGAAACAAATCGTACTGCATGCGGCCGACAACGCGGCCGAACGAAGGAATGTAGCGGCCCAGCACGCCATACAGATTCATGCGGCGCAATTCATGCGTTACGCCGACCGGCGCGCACAATATTTCCATGAACAGGCGATGATGGCGCGGATTCTGGCGGAATTCCTCATCGATCAGCCCGACGTGCGTGCCGATCAGGCGGATGGTCTCGGCGCGCACGCCGTGCAGTTCGGGGTGCTGCTGCAGCAGCACGAACATTTCCAACAGCGCCGCCGGATAGCGGGCGAACACTTCCGGATGCGTCACTTCCAAATAATCGTTGCGGATCTGAAAGCGCGCATTTATGGGCATGGGCGCCGCGCTTTGCGTCAGAATCGCTTCGCGAAACAGCTGCAGCAGCATTTCGTTCAGCAGGCTGACGTCCATGACCGTGCGATAGTACTTCTGCATCAATTGTTCGACCGCCAGGGTGAAGCTGGCATCTTCGTAGCCGAACAGCTTGGCCAGCTTGATCTGGTAATCGAACAGCAGGCGATCCTCGCGGCGGGTGGTCAGCACGTGCAGGCCGAAACGGACCTTCCATAGAAAGGACTGGCCGGCTCTTAACTTGCGCAGTTCTTCGCGCGTGAGAAATTCGTGAGCCACCAGTTCATCGAGCGTGTCTGTGCCGAAGTGGCGCTTGGCGACCCAGCCGATGGTCTGAATGTCGCGCAAGCCCCCGGGGCTGGATTTGACATTGGGCTCCAGGTTGTAAGCCGTATCGAAATAGCGGTGATGGCGCTCGGTTTGTTCCTTGACCTTGGCCTCGAAAAAATCCTGCGAAGACCAGAGCCGATCCGGTGCGAGCGCGCGGCGCATGCCCGCAAACAACGACTCGGGACCCGATAGCAGGCGGGCTTCGAACAGCGTGGTCGCCACGCTGATGTCGGCCAGGCTTTCGCGTTGGCAGTCGTCGATCGAACGCACGCTGTGGCCGACCTCGAGACCGATATCCCAAAGAAACGTCAGAAATCGTTCGATGTCCGGTTGCCAATCGGCCGAATCGCTCTTCGGCAGGAGCACCATGATGTCGATGTCGGAACTTGGATGCAGTTCGCCGCGGCCGTAGCCGCCGACGGCAATGAGCGCCAGATCGCCGGCGTACTTGCCGGCATGGCGCAACCATGCTGCGCGCAGCGCGATATCGACCAGACGCGCCCGATCGCGCACCAAATCCTCGATCGCCTCATCCGCGATGAAGCGCTCCGTGAGCAGCTCGGTGCCGCGGTCCAAGACCTGACGAAAGACTATGGGAGAAAACTGTCCGCTTTGCAGTTCTCCGGGGGCTGTCTGCAAATACGGCCAGTCAATGCTTTGATCGAGGAACTTGCCGTGTGCGTTCAAGATGCTGCCGCGGCGGCGGGCAGCGCCGTACTCGCGCTTAAGGTGAGCACCTCGAATCCCGAGTCCGTGACCAAAATGGTGTGTTCCCACTGAGCCGACAGCGACTGATCCTTGGTCACCACGGTCCAGCCGTCATTCAGCAGCCGGACATCGCGTCTTCCGGCGTTAATCATCGGCTCGATGGTGAAGGTCATGCCTTCGGTCAATTTCATGCCGGTGCCGGGCTTGCCGTAATGCAGCACTTGCGGATCTTCGTGATAGATCCGGCCGATCCCATGGCCGCAATACTCGCGCACCACGGAATAATTCTGCGGTTCGGCATGGGGCTGAATGGCATGGCCGATATCGCCCAAATGCGCCCCGGGCTTGACCTGGCGATTGCCGTGCCACATCGCGTCGTGGCACGCGGCGGTCAGGCGGCGCGCCAAGATGGCTGCGCTGCCCACCAAGTACATGCGGCTGGTGTCGCCGTGGAAGCCATCGCGGATCACCGTGACGTCGATATTGATGATATCGCCGCTTTTCAGGCGCTTATCGCCCGGGATGCCGTGGCAGACCACGTGATTGATCGAGGTGCAAATGGTCTTGGGAAAGCCGCGATAATTGAGATTCGCCGGAATGGATTTCAGCTCCTCGACGATGAAGTCGTGGCATCGCTTGTCCAGCTCATCGGTGCTCACGCCAGGCTGGACGTAGGGTTCTATCATGTCGAGGACGCTGGCGGCGAGGCGCCCGGCGGCGCGCATTTTGGCCTGTTCCTCGGGGGTTTTAACGGTCACGGTCATAGGCAGGTCAGTTTAACACTTAAGCTATGGAAGGCTTTGTTTCCAATGGGGGTTCATGGTATAAAGCGCGGCTATTTTTAACAACCCCGCACGCGTGTCGTCACAATCGGCCGGGTGTTCGGTTCGGTTCGCAAGGAC
>JAXDQN010000113.1:0-8287 GCA_034667865.1 Gammaproteobacteria bacterium | reverse complement strand
CCTGAAGGGAGTCGCCCGCCAGGATCGCGGTCGCTTCATCGAAGGCGCGATGTGTAGTCGGCTGTCCACGGCGCAGATCGTCATCGTCCATCGCCGGCAGATCGTCGTGCACCAGAGAATAGGAGTGAATCAATTCCACGGCTGCGGCCGGCGCATCCAACATTTGCGGCGCAACGTTCAACGCTTCACCCGTGAAGTAGACCAGCAATGGCCGCAGGCGCTAGCCGCCTCCGAGCACCGCGTAACGTTGCGCGGCGTGCAGGCGCTGCGGAACTACATCGGCGCCGGGTAATACGTCATGCAGAACGGCATGAACACGCGCTTGATACGCGCGCATGCGCTGGGCCAGCGCCTCTTGCTCAGCCGGGTTTGGTTTCGTCGGGAGTGAAGTCTTCAACTGCGGGTTCACCGGCTTTCTTCAACAGGATCTCGACTTTCTGTTCCGCCTCTTTGAGAGCGCTCTGACATGCGCGCGCCAGGGCGACACCGCGTTCGAAAGCGGCCAATGACTCCTCGAGCGGCAGATCGCCCTGTTCGAGGCGTTCCACCAGTTGCTCCAAATCGTGCATGGCGGCTTCGAAGTCCGGAACGGCGTCTTTGGAGGCTTTTGGGGGCGACATGTTCGGGCACGGTACACATGCGCTCAGGCGGGGTCAAACGCTTAGGAGCGTGTAGGACTGGGCTGAAAACATGTTAAAGCCGTGAGACACGTCACACGCCTAAGGGCCCGTTACAGCTCAATTTCTGTAACACTGCTGTTGGGAAGTTTTATGCCGAAATCAATCAAATACATGATTTTTTGCAGCTGCATAGCCGCCGTTTTTGCGGTCACGGCAGCGTGTGCCCCGCGTCATCACACTGAAGCGCCGATGTCGATATCCGATCTCATGGACGATCGCGTCACCCTCGACGGCGTTCTGATGAAATGCAATCGTGACGTTGCGCAATCCCGCTCCAATCCCGATCGCCTGAATGCCCGAATTGCGCTCAATCGTTTGGCCGCACAAAACGACCATGAGCCGGCGCGCGAGGCGAAACGCCAAGAGGATTTCGAGCGCAGCCGCGAACAATTGCGCGTGCTCCAAGACAAGCAGCGCCACGAACAAGAAGCTAAGACCAAGGTGGATGTGTACCACCTGCCCGTCGTGCCGGTCGATCAGCCGCCGGCGCCGAAAGATCCTCAGTCGCCCACCGTCAGCCAGACCAACCCTTAAGGCGACGCTGCCGGCTCCAGCCTGAGCACGCGACCGTCATTCTCATCCGTTGAGACATACAGATAGCCATCCGGCGACACGCGTACGTCGCGGATGCGCCATTGTTTATCGTTCAGCAATTGCTCCTGGCTTACGACATTGCCGTCGGTATCGAGATGCACACGGCGCAGGTGTTTGAATGCCAACGCACCGACGAATAAATCGCCGTTCCATGCCGGAAACTTATCGCCGCGATAAATGGCAAGGCCAGAGGGCGCAATCGATGGCGTCCAGTAGATGAACGGTTGCTCCAGTCCTGCGCGCTGGGTGTAGGGCGAGACGTAGGCGCCCGAATAGTCCATGCCGTAGGTGATCACCGGCCAGCCGTAGTTTTTATGTGCGACGATGAGGTTCAATTCATCGCCGCCGCGCGGACCGTGTTCGGTTTCCCACAAACGCCCGCTCTGCGCATCGAACACCAAGCCCTGTTCATTGCGATGACCCCAGCTGTAGATCTCCGGGCGGGCGCCGCTTTGTCCTATGAACGGATTGTTCTGCGGCACCGTGCCATCGTCGTTCAAGCGCACGACCTTGCCCAGATCGGAACTGAGATCCTGTGCCTTCTCGCGATATTCGAAACCTTCGCCGATGGTCAAGGCGAAGGTGCCGTCGGGCAAGAATGCCATGCGCCCGCCGTAGTGGTTGTCGGTATCCTTCAAGGGCATGGCCTTGAAAATGACCTGCAAGTCGCGCAGCGCGCTGCCATCGAAGCGAGCACGCGCCACCTGCGTGCCGTTGGCGCCCTTGGTTCCAGCTGCATAGGTCAGATACACCAGGCTGTTCTGCGCAAAGTTGGGATGCAGGACGATATCGAACAGCCCGGCTTGGCTCCCGGTGTGTACGGCGGGAACGCCGCTGATGGCCTGCGGTTGCAGAACGTCGGCCTTGATCAGGCGTAACCGGCCTGAACGCTCGGTCACCAACACGCTACCGTCAGGTAAGAACGCCATGGACCAAGGATGGTCGAGGTTTTTGGCAATCTCGATCACTTTGTAGCCGGTAGTGACGATGGGAGCCGGTGCCGGCGGCGGCGGCGCAGCCCGCTCTGCTGCGGTTGCGCTGAGGCTGGCCGCAGCGAAACCACCGGCTGCGGCGGCGACAAGACGCAATGTGACAGCGCGCGTAAAAGTCTCCTACCCGCAATATTCCGTTACGATATGAAAAGACCGAACACGGGAGGCCCGAGATGCTACGCCGGATCATTGCTTTTGTCGTCGCCGCTGCGTTGATGGTGGTTGGTGGATCCGCGAGCCATTCGTATTTCGTGCAGCGTGCATGGTCGAAGGCTGCGGGGATGGCGGAGGGCGGGGCGGCAGCTTCGATTCCGTTCACCGATCGGATTGCCTGGGGCGCACACGATTTGATCGGCATGATCGTGGGCTACAGTGCGCTGACCTCGATTGCCTTGCTGGTTGCCTTTCTTCTCGCCGGTGCGCTGACGCGCTTCAGCGGCGGGCGAACACTGGTTTTCGCTATCGCCGGCGCAGCGGCCATACTGGTGCTGTTCACGATATTGCGGCTGGTTTTGGGAACGGTGGGCATTTTCGGCGCCCGCGGCGCGCTTGGTCTCAGTGGACAAATGCTGGTGGGGCTGTTGGCAGGACTGCTGTTCGCGCGGCTCACGCCGCCGCGAAAGGCTGCGCTGCGCTAGAGGCACCCGCCGCCGGCCCAGCCATATCACCAAAGCCATCAGCAATGTGTTGGCGGTCGAACTGAGCACGTATTAAAGGCGCCGAGTTGCATCGCTTCAAGGAGCGGATGTCGCATGTCAGCCGACGGAAGCGGCAGCGCAGTACGATGAAGCTGAAGGGTCCCCAGACTCGCTCGTTCAGGCGATTGCGGCTGCCGCCGTAATGGCGTCGTACACGTCTTTGAGGTCCTCAGTCGTCGCGCAGTAGGGAGGCAGCACATATATGGTGTTGCCGAGAGGTCGCAGCAGAATGCGCGCCTCTCGAAAGCTCTTCTGCAACTTGAGTGCAATCTGCGAAAGATATCCGGCATCGGGCACTTTGAGATCCATCGCTGTGATTGTCCCGGTTTGGCGAACATTCTCGAATCTTGCATCATCGCGAAATCGATTTAGATGCTCGGCCTGCAGCGCTGTGAGCGTCGCAATGCGCTCAAGGACTGGCTCCGTTTCCCATACCTCAAGGTTGGCGAGTGCCGCAGCGCAGGCAATGGGATTCGCGGTGAACGAACTGGAATGAAAGAAGGTGCGACGACGGTCGGTTGCATAGTGCGCCTGGAAGATTTCGCGCCGGCAAAGCGTCACCGCCAGCGGCAGCGAGCCTCCCGTGAGTCCCTTTGAGTAACAGGCAATGTCTGGCGACACGTCCGCTTGTTCGCAGGCGAACATCGTGCCGGTCCGTCCCCATCCGGTCATGACCTCATCGGCAATGAAGAGGACTCCGTGCTTGGCGCAGATTCGAGCCAATTCCTTGAGCACCTGGGGTGAATACATGAGCATGCCGCCGGCACCCAGCACCAACGGCTCGACCAGAAAAGCGGCCGCATCGCCGCGACGACAGAGTGTCTCGAGTGCATCGAGCGTCTGGCCTTCCGTTCCCTCGACAGGAAAAGGCACTCGCTCGACCGCAAACAACAGCGGGTCGTAGGCCTCAGTGAACACGCCTCGCGCACCGGCCGACATCGTACCGATTGTGTCGCCGTGATAGCTATGCTCCATCACGATGATCCGATGGCGCAGCTCACCCGAGTGGCGCCAATACCCCAAGGCCATCTTCAACGCCACTTCTACAGCGGTGGACCCGCTGTCGGAGAAAAACACGTGCTCAAGTCCCTTGGGAGCCAAGGCGATGAGCTTTGCAGAGACTCGCTCTGCCGGCTCATGGGTATATTCCGCGAAGATCACCTGATCGAGCGTCTCGGCCTGAGCCTTAATCGCTGCGATGATCTTCGGATGACAGTGGCCGTGCGTGATCACCCACCACGACGATATGGCATCCAGGATGCGCTGTCCGCCCCGCAAGGTCAGGTATGCCCCGTCGGCGCGCACAACCTCGCGAAATGTCGACTGTAGTGCATGCTGAGCAAACGGATGCCAGATAGGCGAGATCTTCTGACCGCTCATCGTAAGTTCTCGTGCATGATTCTTAACCCTCAGCGTCATCAAGCTGAGGGGGTGATTTCTAGGTTGTCGATCAAGCGGGTATTCCCCCTCTTGAAGACAAGTCGAAAGGTACGGCGCCTCCGGCTGTTCAAGGGTCAATTTCCGATTCGCTTGCCGCGGTAAAGGACTCGCGCGCGAAGCTCCGTTCAAAAGCAGCGCCGAGGGTTTGAGGTGTCAACGGACTAAGGCGCGGAAGGCGGCCGAGGATGGGCACGCGGCCCATTTCTCTCAAGGTACGTTCGTTGTCCGGGTGAGGATCGCCGATCAAGGCGATCCCTAAGACCGGAATGCCGCGCCGCTGCAGGGCCACGAGCGATAGCAGTGTGTGATTCAACGTGCCGAGCGACGTGCGGGTGCAAAGCACCACCGGTGCGTGCCAGGTCGCGAACACGTCAATGTAAAGTACGTCGCGCGTCAACGGCACCATGAGGCCGCCGGCGCCCTCGACGATGAGGGGCCGATCGAGGGTGGGTAAGGTGAGCTGCTTTGGATCGATCGTGACGCCATCGCGCTCGGCGGCGAGGTGCGGGGAGGCGGGCGTGGTGAGTTGCCAGATTTCGGGCAGCATGCGTAGTGCCGGTAGACTGGACAAGCGTTGCACCACTTGTGTGTCGGTCTCGCCCTCCAGGCCCGCCTGCACAGGTTTAAAGTAGACGCCGTCGAGCAGTCGCGTGAGTCCCGCCGCGAAGACGGTTTTGCCGATTCCCGTGTCGGTGCCCGTGACTATGATGCGGAGGCTCACGCCTAGACGACCTGAAGCTCGGCGAGCGCGTCGAACAATTCCGCGATGGCGGCCTCATCGACGTTCAACGTGAGTGAAATCCGCAGTCGCGCCGTGCCCGACGGCACCGTAGGCGGTCGTATGCCGCGCACGTCAAAGCCCCGCTCGCCAAGCTTCGCGGCGATCTGCATCGTCCGGCGATCATCGCCAATGATGACAGGCATGATCTGCGAACCGCTCGCGGGGAGTCCGCAACGCGCGTGCGCCTCGCGGCTGGCGAATCTCACGAGCCGCGTAAGATGCTCTCGCCGCTCCGGTTCCTCTTTCAAGATCTTGAGGGCTTCCAGGGCCGCAACGGCCATAAGCGGCGAGGGCGCCGTGGAAAAAATGAATGACCGACACCGATTCACCAGGAAATCTCTGAGAGTCCGCGGCAGGCTCAAGAGCGCGCCGGCGGTGCCCAAAGCCTTGCCGCAGGTGTGTAGCGCGATGACATTCTCAAGGCCTTCGAAGGACGCCGCCAGGCCGCAGCCGTCCGGACCGAAGACGCCCGTCGCGTGCGCTTCGTCGATCACTAAAAAGGCCTCGTGCCGGTCGGCGAGCGTCATGAGCTCATCTAAAGGCGCGCGATCTCCGTCCATGCTGTAGAGACTCTCGACAGCGATCCAGATGCGACCCCTTCCACCACCGGCGCGCCACGTACGAATGGCGGCTTCCACCGACGTGAAGTCGTTGTGCCGAGCATCGACTGACGCCGCGCGTCCGGCGCGCGCGCCCTCGCGGACACTTGCATGGATGAGTTCATCCAGAATGACCAAATCGCCGCGTTGGGGGAGCGTCGAGAAAAGGGCAAAAATCGCCACATAGCCGCTACCGAAAAAAAGCGTGCTTTCAGCGTGAAGGAACGCGGCAGCCGCTGCCTCCAGTTCTTCATGTTCAGGATGGTTACCACGCAGTAAGCGTGAGCCACCTGCGCCAATCGCGGTTCCGCGGGCAAGCGCCGCGCTGACGGCGCGGCTAAGCCGCTTCGATGCTGCCAGTCCCAAATAGTCATTCGAGGAAAAGTCATGACCTAATCTTTTCTCCAAGGTCCGCAATCGGCTCTGCTCGGCGAGTTCGAATAAGGCAGATTGATACGGCTCGAGCGCGGCTGACGGTGTGATGGTACGAGACATGCGCTAGCTCACCGCCGAATCGATAGGTATTGTTTTCCGGCGAGCCGCCAATCATCGCGCATGTTCACGAAATTCCCGGCCGTCAATTGTGGGACGCCAGTATCAGAGCGAATAAACTCTTAGTCAACCAGAATTTATAATTGCGGTTTACGAGAAGAAATCAGCCAAATTAAGGGGAATCGCGCCAGTGACAAGGAGGGTTGGTGACCTGGTTTTCTATCTATTCGGGGCGCGCGACCAGGGTTTCCCTACTTGAGCTGCGCCACGTAGAGCTCGGCGTCGGGCCACACGGACAGTGACTTGGCGCAGCGAAAGCCGCTGTCCTCATCGGCGCGGTTGGCCACATCCATGCGTCGTGTCGCGGCACGCCGATAGGCTGGATTGGTCTCCAGCCAGGAAGCGCCCTTCAACACCTTGCGGCCGTTGACTTGGGTGTTGACCCATTGCCATACATTGCCCGACAGGCCGTGATAGCGTCCGCCGATTCCCTCGGCCGGCCCATCGGCCACCCGCGGAGGAGCGTTGAGCGCCGCCGCAGCCAGTGCTGTGTTTTCGCCCCAGGGAAAGGTGTGCCGTTCCGGCCCGCGAGCAATGAACTCCCACTCATCCTCGGTGGGCAGGCGTTGGCCTTTGTATTTGCAGTAGGCGAGGGCGTCTTGAAAGCTCACGGCCACCACCGCGGATTCATCGGCGACTTGCCGTTTGTTCAGACCGTTGCGCCAATCGCCGCCCTTGATCGAGTTGGTGTCGCCGGCGTCATAGGCGTAGCCCATTTTTTCCGCATCGGTTCTATAGTGCGTCGCTTCGACGAATTGGCGGAAGTCGACCACACTCACCGGCAAGGGATCGATGTCGAACGGATCCAGCGCAACGGTGCGCGTGGTTTCATCGCTGAACATGCTGCGCGAACAGTTGGCCGCATATTTTTGACACAGCGCAAAGGCTGCCTCGATTTGCCGCGGCGAGTTGCCGACGCTGACATGCCGTGTGCCTCGCTCCAACAGTTCGCGGAGCTTTGCCTGGGAATAATTTTGCGAGCTGTCCATATCGCCGCTGGCCAGCCCCAGCAACTTGAGCATGGGCAGCGCGCGAGAACCCGGCACTGTGCCTACGGGCGCTGATGCGACCACGAGATTACCGGCGGCGCCGGCCGGCGTAACGTTGGGTGCGGTGACGGCAGCCGTTTGGGCGCCCGAAAAATAAAAGTCGCCGGTCAGGGATGAAGATTCCCACGGCACCTGCTTGTTGGCCGTGGCGCTCATGACGCCGACCCGAACGTGCTTGAAAACCTGTTCCACCGGCTCGTGCTGATTGCGCATGGCCTGGCTGAGTGCTTCGGTGTACGGGCTGTCGCGACCGTTGCCATCCATGGCAACTGCGCCCGGCGCAGTGGAGTAGGCGATCAAAATTCCGGCCGGAGCATCCATCGTGGCCAATCCATGATCGACCGAGCGCATGCTGCGCGTGAAAGGGTTGTTGCGGCACGCGTCGAGGATGACGATGTTCAGGCGGTTGCGCGCGTAGCGCATCTGCTCAATGACCCAGTCGGCGCTGACCGCTTCGATCTCCACATCTCCCTCGCGATCGATTTGCGCCGTCGTCGGGATCAGGTAGTTGCGCCCGTTCAATTGCACCCCATGACCGGCGTAATAGAACAAACCCACGGCGGATGGTCCGCCCTTTTCCAGCCGCGAGCCGAACTCTTGAATGGCGCGCTTCATGGTGTTCTGGTCGGCGTTGCGGCGCGCAATGACTTCGAAGCCCAGACTACCCAAGGTGTCCGCCATCATTTGAGCGTCGTTGGCAGGATTGGGCAACGGACCGCTGGCATAGTTGCTGTTGCCGATGACCAGGGCGATCCGAGTCTCGGCGGCGCCGGCTGCCGCCGATCCGAGCATCATCAGGGTGAACAGCGTCAACCGAATCAGTTGCATTGCGCGAGTATAGAGGGTTGCCAGGCGGACTTCTGCGGCCTGGCGCGGCCGGCCGTCTTCACATAATTGCATCC
>JAXDQN010000112.1:0-2834 GCA_034667865.1 Gammaproteobacteria bacterium | reverse complement strand
ATTGCGCATGACCGACTGCCTGATCTGCCAAATTCCCGAGCGGGTCAGCGGGGCCGACTCATCGCGCGTGCGCCGCTCCACCGTAATGCGATCGTGGAAGGGCGAGATGTGCAGGCGCAGAGCGTCGTCCGAGTGAATCAAGGATTTGTAGCGGGCGCCGAATTCCTTCAAGGAAAATACTTCATAGTCGATTTTTACGGCGGTAAGCGGGCGCACGCGCAGCACCACCTCGTGAACCACGCCGAGCAGTCCGAAACTGGAGCGCAGCACGCGCATCAGGTCACGTTCGCGGTCCGTCACCACCATCTGCTTGCCTTGAGGCGTGATGATTTTCATTTCGGCCACGCAGGAAGCCATCTGCGCCATACCCTCGCTGTAAGAGGCCTGCGGCAATGTCGTCACGGCGACCGCCCCCAGGGAAATCTGGCCCATTTCGGGCGTCAGCGGCAGTTCCAGCCCGCGTTCGGCCAAGGCGCTGACCAAGGTGCTGACCCGCACGCCGGCCTGCGCGCGCACCCAGTTTTCGCCGAATTCCAGGATCCGGTCGAGCGCCGAGGTATCGACGGTGGTGCCGCCGTCGCCGCCCACGCAGCGCGTCTGCGAATAGTCGGCGCCCACCATGCGTATCGGGGTGGGGTAGCTGCGGGTTTTCGACAGCAGAATGGGTAGATCTTCGTAGCGTTTCAGGCGCAGGACCAGTTTGGGCCTGCGATAAATGCCGGATGCATCCGCGCCGCGCGAATCGGTGACTTTACTGACCATGTGCTTCCCCCCGGAAGACTTGAACAAGCTGTAATCCGCTTGCTGTCAGGGGGCACAAAACCTGGAGTGGTTCTGGCGCGCTCGAAGCGCTTCGATTCACTGGCGACCCCGCTATCGTCAGACTTCTGTTAAATGAAGTCCCTTAGACCGGTGGTTTTGCGTCCCCACCTTTCGGCGGGTTTGCCCTTAAACAGCTGCCCTAGTATGCGACGAACCCTCAAGTTTTGTAAAGCGCTTTTTGGGCGCCGGAGCGGGCCTAACCCATCAAAAGCACGGTCTCGGCGTGTTCCACGGCTTCGGGGGTGCCATACATGACCACCACATCGCCGACCTTGAATATGGTGCCTGGCCCGGGCTCGCGTCCGACGATGCCGTCGCGCCGCACCGCGCTAACCTCCGCTTTGGCGCCGCGCACGGCCAGTTCCGCGATGCTGCGGCCGACGGCCCAGGCGTTGGGAGGCAGAATCACGCTGTGCAGCTCTTCGCGAAACGCATGCGTCTCATCCAGATGTTCGGCCTCGGCATCGCGAAAATAATGGCGCAGCATGCCGTAGCGAGATTTGCGGATGTCATTGACGGTGCGAATCACCTTGGCCACCGGCAGTTTCATCAGCAGCAACAGATGCGACAGCAGCATGAGGCTGGCCTCGAAGGTTTCGGGCACCACTGCCGTCGCGCCCGCCGACTGCAGCTCTTCGAGTTTAGTGTCGTCCTGGGTGCGCACCAGAATCGGCACGTCGCTGCGCAATTCCCGCACCGACCGCAAAATACGCAGCGCCACTTCGGGATTGGCGAAAGTGACGACCACGACGCTGGCGTGCGCGAGGCCGACGTTTTCCAACACCTTCACCTCGCCGGCGTCGCCGTACACCAGCGGGTCTCCCGCCTGGCGCCCCATACGGATTCGATGGGGGTCGACATCCAAGGCGATATATTCGAATCCCGTTTGCTCCAGCACTCGGGCGATGTTCTGACCAACGCGACCGAAGCCGCAGATGATGACGTGATCGCGCTCCGCCACGGCCAGCGTCGCCGATTCGTGCCGCATGGCTTCCGTTTGCGGATTGCCCGACTCAGCCAACAAGATGCGGGTGATGCGCCGATTGTGGCGGATGATCACGGGCGACAGCACCATGCTCAGTACCGTTGCCGCGAGCAGAGGCTGCACCACGTCCGACTCCGCCAGATCCCGGCGCAACAGCAGTGTCAGCAATGCAAATCCAAATTCCCCGCCCTGCGAGACGATCACTCCGGTGCGCAGCGACTTGAACCAACTCGATGTGGCTGGTTTGGCCGCCACTGCCACCACGGCGGATTTGACGATCAGCATGCTGAGCAGGATGGCCGTCACCAACGGCAGGTCGCGCAGCAGCAGTCCGACGTCCAGCAGCATTCCCACCGTGATGAAGAACAAGCCCAGCAACACTTCCCGATAGGACCGAATCGTAGCCTCGATTTGATGGCGAAACTCGGTCTCGGCCAGCATCATCCCGGCAAGAAATGCACCTAATGCCAGCGACAGGCCCACGGCATGGGTGGCCCACGCCGAGGCCAGTACCGCCAACAGCACCGCCAACGAAAACAATTCCGGCGAGCGTACCGAGGCGATCATCAGAAACAACGGCCGCAGCAACCAGCGCCCGGCCGCGAGCACCAGCAATAAGGCCAGCACGGCGATGCCGACGGCATTGAGGATGTGCACGGCGTCGGCGGATTGGCTGCCATTCAACGCGGACACCAGCGCCAAAAAAAGCGGGAAGCTCAAATCTTGAAACAAGCAGATCGCGACCGCGAGGCGTCCGTGAGTGCGGTTATTTTCGGATTGCTCCGTGAGCTGCGCGATGATGATGGCGGTCGAGGACATGGCGACGGCGCCGCCGATGACGACGGCCACCACCGGCGCAAGATGCAATATCAGGATGCCGCCGGCGGCCACGATGCCCGTGGTGATCAACACTTGGGCGCCGCCGACGCCGAGAACTTCCCAGCGCATGGCGATCAGGCGCGGCAGCGAGAATTCCAATCCCAGCGTGAATACCAAGAACACCACGCCGAAGTCCGCCAGCAGCTGC
>JAXDQN010000111.1:0-8231 GCA_034667865.1 Gammaproteobacteria bacterium | reverse complement strand
ATCCAAATGCGTAACCATCCGCGTGCGTGGACCGACCGTTGCAATGATGCCGCGCGCCTGCAAATGCTCCTTGAGTCCCACGGCACGGGTCGGCACTTCCACATAGACTACATTGGTCTGGGGCGGCGCCACCTTCAGTCCCAAGCCCTTCAGGCCGTCAGCCAAGAATTCTGCATTTGCGTGATCTTCCGCGAGACGTTCGACGTTGTGCTCCAGCGCATACAACGCCGCCGCGGCCAACACGCCGGCCTGGCGCATACCGCCGCCCAACGCCTTGCGCCAGCGGCGCGCCGCCGCGACCACGTCTTTTGAACTCACCAGCACCGACCCGGCTGGGGCACCCAAACCCTTCGACAGGCACACCGATACCGAATCGAAGCCGCTGACCGCTGTGCGCTCATCGAGCTTGAGTTTTACGACGGCGTTATAGATTCGGGCGCCGTCCAGATGCGTGGCGAGGCCCTTGAAATGAGCGAATTTAGTGGCCTCGCGCTGATAATCCTGCGGCAGTACCCGCCCGCCGATGGTGTTTTCCAGCGCCAGAAGCCGCGTGCGCGCGAAGTGAACATCATCGGGTTTGATCGCGGCCCCGATGCGTTCAATGGCGATGCCGCCATGCGGCTCATTCTCCAAAGGCTGCGGCTGAATGCTGCCGAGCACCGCGGCGCCGCCCTGTTCGTGCGTGTAGGTATGCGCCTCTCGGCCGACCAAATATTCGTCGCCACGCCCGCAATGCGCCATCAAAGCCGCCAGATTGCTCTGGGTGCCGCTCGGAAAGAACAGCGCAGTCTCAAAGCCGAAGCGCTCGGCGGCCACGGCTTGAAGCCGATTGACGGTGGGATCATCGCCGTAGACATCGTCGCCGACCTCCGCCGCCGCCATGGCCGCGCGCATCCCCGCCGATGGCCTGGTGACCGTGTCGCTGCGTAAATCGATGATCGAAAGCGCCGAATTTGAGCCGTCCATTGGAATCTCCAAACATGATGGCGCTAAAGCTAACGCAAAATACCGTCTTAGGGGGCGCGATTGCGCTGCCCTTCAAGCCACCGTGCGGATCAAGGTTTGTTGTTGCTCGAATCGCCGCTGAAGGTCTTCAGCGCGTCAGCGCCGTGGCAGCCGACGCTCTCGCCACAGACTTGATTCACGGGACACACCACCGGAGCGCCTTTTACGCAGCCGCGCGGGTCCGCGCCCGCGGTATGCGGCGCGCAGCGTTCTCGTCCGTTGCAGGCGCGTCGATCGTCGCAATCCGAATCGTCCATGCAAGTCAGCGTCGACTGATCGCGCTCGATCGAAGCGAGTTCGCCTTGGCGCGGGATCACGCCGGACAAGGTCGCGCCCAGCAAACGCTCAGGCGAGCCCGTCGGCCCAGGCAATTCCACGTCCGCGGAAACCACTTCCCATGAGCGTGACAGCGGATTAGCGGCGCGATAATACAACGCAAACCGCAGCACATTGCGCGGATCTAAAGTGCCATCCAATTTGACCGGAATCAGATGCGTCGAAGCGGGAAGCCAGGCCTCGCCGTGCACCAGCGGCAGTCGTCGCACGCTCTTTCCGGCCTCATAGATTCTCAATTCCAAATCGCTGCCGGCGCTGAGTTCTTGAGCGCCCGTCACCACGCGCACTTCCAAGTGCGACACCGGTACGGCCTTCGCAGCGGCCGCGAACAGCGCGCAGCCAAGCAACACGACGGCTGGCAAGATTGAAAAATTTGCTCTCACGGCGGCACTCCACTGAGCAGGTGATTCCTCTTCTATGATAGCCGATCCTGGTGCTCCACCACCTTTGGATTCAGCGCCCCAATTGGCCGATCTGGCGGGTTTGCGATGGTTTTTTCTCCGGCCGGCGCCGGCGATTTAACATTTGTTGAGATTTATTTTGCGTGGATGCCTCCACGGACCCGCGCTGCGGGAACATATGAAATTTCATACATCGTGGCATCCCGCGAGCCGAGTCCTACAAGCACAATCGCTGCGCATGACGGTCGGAGCAAACGTAATTCCGTTTTTTTCTTCGTGTGGTACTCTCGGCTTTCAACTGCGATAATTTGCTGATTCTCGGACGCGCGAGAGCACAGTCAATGACAATGGACGTTCGCGATCCAAATCAAAGTATTGCGAAGGAAGACGCCGTGGACCGGGCATCGGACGCATCCATCAAGCCGCTCAGCGTAACCAAGGAGACGCTCCCAAGCCGGGCGCCGGCGACGCGATTGGCGCTCGGGCTGAGCGTAGAGGTCGCCACAACAGCCGAACAATTGTCTGCGCTTAGAAGCGATTACGAACGAGTCTTGCTGTCGAGTAACAACAAACTGCCCTTCGCCTTGCACGAGTGGCACGTCGTTTGGTGCGATCATTTCCTCGAGTCGCGATTACAGCTGCAAACCCAGAGGCGCTTCTATGTGATTCGCGATGCGGATCATTGTTGCGTCGCAATCGTACCCCTGATACTCACCCGCCGCGCCCTGGGGCCAATCAAAATCAGCAGCTTGGACCTCGTCGGGGCTGATCCGGGTCTTACAGAAATTCGCGGCGCAATCATTCACCCGGGATTCGAAGCACGGGTCGCCTCGCTCATGCAGCGCGAAGTGGCAACCCTGCGTTCAGTCGATTGGGTGCGCTGGAACAACATCAATGGTGTCTTCGGCGACGCGCTCGCGGACGCGGGCAATCTCACCTGGGAAAAGCCGGTCCTGGACTACATCCTCGATCTGCCGCCGACTTGGGAAATGTTGCGCGCCAAGTTGAAACGCAACATTCGGGAATCCGTTCGGCACAGCTACAACGCGCTGAAGCGCGACGGCATCGATTTCGAATTTAGAGTCGCGGAAACAGCGGCTGATGTGCATGCCGGGCTGGATCGTTTTTTTGCCTTGCATGAGATGCGCGCCAACCTTCAGGGCACCGTGTCGCATCGCAATGCGTTTTCCAGTGAACGTCTGCGGAGCTTTTTCCGCGATATCTGCAGTCGATTGGCGCCGCTGGGCGCTGTACGCTTGTTTCAACTGGTGATTGGCGGCGAAGTCGTCGCCGCGCGCGCCGCTTTCATCGTTCAGGACAGCATGTATCTGTACTTCTCGGGATTCGACCCCAAGTGGGCGGACTACGCTGTCATGACAACCACGTTGGTGGAGTCCGTCAAATACGCCTTGAATCACCAAATGAAAACCATCAACTTCTCCATCGGCCACGACCTATCCAAGTCCCGCTGGGGAGTGCGGGAAATTCAATTGGCCTGTGCCGTTGCGGTTCGGCCATCGCGTCTGTCGCAATTGGCCTGGACCGGCTTCCACCTCGCGAGTCAAGACGGCGCCAAGCCCACCTTGCTCAGCAAATTATTGCGCCCGGCGGCACGCCATTGGGGCTGATGGGTGCCTGACTTATCCGCATTCGCCGTTACCAAGAAATGGCCGGCGCAGTTTCCTGAGCGGATCCAGCTGTATTCACTGCCCACGCCCAATGGCGTCAAAGTCTCCATTATGCTGGAAGAGACTGGTCTCCCGTATGAGGCCCACTTGGTAAGCTTCGATTCCAGCGATCAGAAATCGCCCGAATTTCTATCGCTGAATCCCAATGGCAAAATTCCCGCCATTCTCGATCCGCAGGGGCCGGCAGGAAACCCGCTCGCGCTGTTCGAGTCGGGCGCAATTTTGCTGTATCTGGCGGACAAGAGCGGCCTGTACATTGCGCGCGATGCGGCCGCACGCTACCAAACCATGCAGTGGCTGATGTTTCAGATGAGCGGTGTGGGTCCGATGTTTGGGCAGGTCGGTTTTTTCTATAAATTTGCCGGCAAGGATTTTCCCGACAAGCGTCCCCTGGAGCGTTACGTCGCCGAATCGAAGCGCCTGCTGGGCGTGCTCGATCTGCGTTTGCGCGATCGCGCTTGGATCATGGGCGATGAGTACAGCATTGCCGATATCGCAACTTTTCCCTGGATCGGCAACTTGATCGGCTTTTACGGCGCCGGCGAGCTGGTGGGGATCGACAACTACCCGCAGGTCCTGCGCGTGTTGCAGGCCTTCACCGCGCGCCCGGCGGTGGCGCGCGGCGGCAATATCCCTAAGCGCGGCTGAGGATCAGCGTCGCAGCCGGCGGCGCACCGCTGCCGCCAGCTGGCCCGCCTCATCAACGTGCAATGCCAGGCACGCACCCGCAAAGGTTGCTCCGGCTACCGAAATCGCGAGAGCGAGCGCGCCGGCCTTTGTCAGGAAGGGTTGCGTGGCCCAATCGGCGAGCAACCACCAATTCGCCGCCGCGCAAACCGCCGCCAACGGCACGCAGGCGAGTGCCACCCGCAGCAGCGATCGGACCATACTCGTCGATTCCAAGCCATTCAAGTGGCTGCGCATCAACGCGTACAGCAACAAGAAATTGAAGACCGCAACACAACCGGTAGAGAACGCCAGGCCGCGATGTCCCCAGCCCAGCTGAAAGGTGAATATCCAATTGAACAGCAGATTTAGTCCGACCGCCGCGAAGCTCACGATCATCGGGGTCTTGCGCCTGTCGAGCGCGTAAAACGCGTTCACCAACACCTTGAGCGCGGCGTAGGCCGGCAAGCCGATGGCATAGAAGCGCAACGCGCCGGCCGCCTGCTCCGCTTCACTGGCGGTAAATTTGCCGTGTTGATACAACACCGAAATAATCGGTCCCGCCAGCATCATCAGGCCGATCATGGACGGGATGGTGAGCAAAAATGACAACCGCATGGCGCGGGCCAATTCGCTGCGCACCGCATCCAGCTGCTGGGCGGCCACCAAGCGCGACAACAGCGGCAGGCTCACCGTACCCAGCGCCACGCCGAACAGCCCCAACGGCAGTTGCATCAGGCGAAAGGCTATGGAAAGCCAGAAAATGGGTCCATCGCCGAGACTCGACGCGAATGAGGAATTCACCAGTACATTGACCTGCGTGGTACTGGCAGCAATCACCGACGGCCCCATCAGCAGCAAGATGGACTTCACGCCGGCGTCGCGCCAATTGAAATCTGGGCGAAACCGATAACCTGCTCGGGCAAGCGATGGCAACTGCACGATCAATTGCAGCGCACCCCCGATCACGGTGGCGAACGCCAACCCGATCAGGGAGCGCGGGCCAAAGTGCGGATCTAGCCAGTAGCCCAGCGTCACGCCGCCAATGATGGAACCGAGATTGAAGAAGCTCGACGCCATGGCGGGCATGCCAAATACGTTCTTGGCATTCAGCATGCCCATCACCAGTGCGGCCAGCGACACCAGCAGGATGAAAGGAAACATGATGCGCGTCAGATGCACGGTGAGCGCGGCTTTTTCAGGACTGAAGCCGCTTCCGAGGATGGCAACCAACCCCCCGGACCCCAACATGCCGGCAACGCAAATCGCCCCCAACACCAGGGTCGTCATGGTGGCCACCTTGTTCGCCAGGCGCCACGCGGCTTCATCACCGCTGGTTGCAATGGTCTTGCTGAAGGTGGTGACGAAGGCCGTGGACAGCGCACCTTCGGCGAAAAGATCCCGCAGTAGATTGGGGATCCGGAACGCGGTGGTGAAGGCGTCCATGGCAGCACCGCCGCCGAACAGCGCGGCAAATATCTGTTCGCGCGCCAATCCCAGCAGTCGGCTGCACATGACGGCCAAACCGATGATGCCGGCCGCCTTGGTGTTTAAGCGCTCTGTGCGGGGCGAAACCGGATCAGTGGCAGAACTCATGAATATGCGCGTGACCTGTCAGACCTCGTAGTCTACAGGTTCGATGCAGCGGCTAGCTGGTGCCGATCATCGCCACCACGGTGATCGCCATGACCGCGGTCGCCGCCCATCCCAGCCGGCGCAGGCGAGGCCTGATCACGAAGTCGCCCATGATGTCCTGACGAGACGCGAGCACCATCATGACCGCCATGATGGGGACGGCAATGATGCCGTTGATCTCGGCACTCCAGATCAGCGCACGCACCGGATCGAGGCGCGTGAAATTCAGCGCCACGCCGCCTACGGTCGCGACGCCGATGATGCCGTAGAAGCCCCAGGCTTCTCTCAGCTTGCGATCCATCCCCGATTGCCAGTCAAAGCTCTCCGAAACCGCATAGGCGGCGGATCCTGCCAGTACCGGGACGGCCAGCATGCCGGTGCCAACTATTCCAAAGGTAAACAGCAGATAGGCGGTCGGACCGCCGAGCGGCCGCAGCGCTTCGGCCGCTTGGGCCGAGGTCTGAATATCGCTGACCCCGGCCAGGTGCAATGTCGCGGCCGTGCTCAAGATGATGAAGAATGCGATCAGATTGGAGAATCCCATTCCTATGTAAGTATCCCAGCGAATCCGCCGCATGTGGCGGCGGGCAACATCCGCCGTGTGCGGTAGCGTAATGATCGAGCCGTCGCGGGCATTGACGGCGCGCAGATCCTCCATCTCCTGTGCAGCCTGCCAAAAGAACAGGTACGGGCTGATAGTGGTGCCGAACACGGCAACAATAATGGTGATGGTGCCGTGATCGAGCGTCAATTGCGGCACCACCAACTCACGCACGACCGCGCCCCACTGGACGTTGATCGTGAAGACCACCGCGACATACGAAAGCAGTGCCAGCGTAAGCCACTTGAGGTAGCGGACATAGGAGTCATAGCGCAGATAGACCTGCAGCACCAGACACAATGCGCCAAAACACACCGAGTACAGATGCGCGGATCCGCCGATCAGCAATCGCAGCGCCTCGCCCATGGCAGCAATGTCGGCGGCGATGTTGATGGTATTGGCGATCAATAGCAGTCCCACCATCCCGTAAAGAACCGGGCGCGGGAAGATCGCCTTCACGTTCGCGGCCAGGCCGCGGCCGGTAATGAAGCCCAGCCTCGCGCTGACCATTTGAATACCAACCATCAGCGGATAGGTGATCAACACGGTCCACAGCATGCTGTAGCCGAATTGCGCGCCGGCTTGCGAATAAGTCGCGATGCCGCTCGGGTCGTCGTCGGCAGCCCCGGTGATCAAACCAGGCCCCAAGCGCCGCACGCGGAGGTCGTCCGCCAGACTTTTGATTAGCTTTACCATCGTTGTCTCCGCAGGAGAGCCGATGCGACCGAGGATTGCGCCTCCCGCACAGTGCGGGACAGCGCCGGTGAGACCAGGAGCTATCGAGCCTTAGGTGCGGTCGCTGCGGATGCAGCGCTGACTACCACTCGTACAACAACTCACAAAGTCGGACCTGTATTGCCTAAAACGCAGCGGACGATAAACCCGCGTTGTGAAGCTGTAAAGCACAAATTTCACATCCCCGAGCAGATTTTCTTCCTGTCGGTGTCCGCAGTGCTGCGCAAACCGCGCATACACTCTCTAGCCCGGAAGGCCGTTTTCAAACGACGAGCAGGCGAAAAAAAGCCCCGCGGATCCAAAGATCGGCGGGGCTTTTGCATCGACGAGAAACCGCTGCTTAAGCCGTCAAAGCGGCCTTGGCCTTCGCCACCTCGGCAATCACTTCGTCCGCCACGTTGCGCGGCACCGGCTCGTAATGCGAGAACTCCATGGTGTACGAGGCACGACCGCTGGTCATGCCGCGCAACTGTCCGATGTAACCGAACATTTCCGACAGCGGCACGATGGCCACCACGGCAATGTTGGTGCCCCGCTCCAGCTGATCTTGGATGGAGCCGCGTCGACGGTTGATGTCACCGATCACATCGCCCAGATAATCGCCCGGCGTCACCGTCTCCACCTTCATCACCGGCTCCAACAGAATCGGCGCAGCCTTGCGGATGCCCTCGCGGAAAGCAGCCTTGGCGGCAATTTCGAAGGTCATGGCATTGGAGTCGACGTCGTGGAAACTGCCGTCGATCAGAGTGGCCCTGAAGTCCACGGTCGGATAGTGCGCCAGCACGCCGTCTTCCTTCTGCACCTTCAAGCCCTTCTCCACTGAAGGCACGAACTCACGCGGCACAGAACCGCCCACCGTCTCGTCGACGAATTCAAAGCCGGCGCTGCGCTCCAGCGGCTCGAATACGATCCACACTTCGGCGAATTGACCGGAACCGCCGGTTTGCTTCTTGTGGACGTACTGCTCGGTGATCTTCTTGGTGAAGGTCTCTCGGTAAGCCACCTGCGGCTCGCCCATGGTGCCCTCGACGCCGAATTCCGTGCGCATGCGATCCAGCGTCACTTCGAGATGCAATTCGCCCATGCCGCGCAAAATCGTCTGGCCGGTTTCGCGATCCGTTTCCAAGTGCAGCGAGGGATCGGCGCGGACCATTTTTCCCAAGG